>JBGPYG010000008.1:0-25402 GCA_041493085.1 Pyrinomonadaceae bacterium
GCGCAGCGCCTCCGCAATAACATCGCGATTAATTCCCCAGGTATCGGCAGCGATGATGACCGCCAGGCAGTTAAGCAGATTGAAGTCACCGATGAGGGGCGTTTGAAACTCGCCCCACTGCTTACTTTCGCGCGTGACCGTGAACTTGCTCAGCTCGCCTGAGAAGTCCGTGTCGCAAATGCGCCACTTCGCATCTTCACTCGCGCCGAAAGTTTCGAGTTGAGTAAAAAGTCTCTGGCCCATGGAAGCCACCACCTCGCGCACGTGCGGACTATCCCAACCTGCAATCAGCTTACCGTTTCCGGGCACCAGATTCATAAATCTGCGAAACGCCAGCTTCACTGCCGCGAGATCGTTGTAAATGTCAGCGTGGTCAAACTCAATATTGTTTACGATCGCGATCTCCGGCAGGTAGTGCATGAACTTCGGACCCTTGTCGAAATAGGCAGTGTCGTATTCATCGCCTTCGATGATGAAGTAGTCGCTGTCTGTAACGCGAAAGCTGACGGCGAAATTTTGCGCCACTCCGCCAATCAGGAAACTGGGATCGAGTCCGCCCTGATCCATTAACCAGGCAGCAATACTCGTCGTCGTTGTCTTGCCGTGAGTGCCGGCGACGACAAGTGAACGGCGGCCGCGAATAAATTCTTCCTTGACGACCTCGGCCTGCGATCGGTACAGCAGCTTGCGATTTAGCGTCGCTTCCACTTCTGCGTTTCCACGCGGAATTGCGTTGCCGACGATCACGCAGTCAGGCGCGGGCTCGAGATGTTCTGCCTTGTAACCAGGCATCACGGAGATTCTCAGCGCTGCGAGCATGGTAGACATTGGCGGGTAAACATTCTCGTCGGAACCGGTAACGCGGTGTCCGCGAGCTTGCAGCATGCCCGCCAATGCGGCCATCGCCGTGCCGCAAATTCCAATAAGGTGATAGTGCATGTGCAGTTGTGTACTCTAAGTTCAAGATCAGTTCGATGTCCGATAAGCTTTAGGAAACTCTGAACAAGTCAGATTTTGGCAGTGGTACCGCGAAGCGGTTATGTAACTTAGCCCAGGGTTGCTGCGCTTCGCGGCTACCCTGGGGAAAAAGAGTTGAGAAAATAGAAACCCCAACGGGGTTGTGTCGGTTTTCCCAACCAAAACAACCGCTCAGAAAGACTGTCATAACCCCGTTGGGGTTGGAACGTTCCTATAACTTCGGTCCCAGGGTAGCCGCGCAGCGCGGCAACCCTGGGCTAAGTTACATAACCGCTTCGCGGTACCTGCCGAATCTAAAATTGATCATGGCTTCCTGAAGTCTATCAAACAAAACTCCCACATCTCCGATTAACTCGCAGCCGCGCGGCGCAGCAGTTGACGAAAACAACCCCAAAAGTTCCTTCGCGAAATGCCTTCCGGATGAATCAAAAACGCGTGCAAAAGGTCCCTGGCCGCAGGGCCTCGCCTTCCTGCTCGACTTGCCGCAAACGACTGGCGCAACAAACGAGTCGCAGCGCACCAACGGCGTGCGCCGCCCTCAAGTCTGGGTTCGTATATCTCAGCGATCTGATCAAACTCGTTATCGAACAACTCGCCTTCCGCTACAGTCTTGCTGTTCGGGTGGTGGCGATAAGCGGCCAGCGTTGCCGGCAGGTGATGACACTCGTGGCCCGCAAGCAGCAGGCGAACGTACAACTCGTGATCGAAGCAGTAGCGCCAGCGGTCGTCAAATCCTTCGCGCAACAGGTCTCGCTTCCCAAACATCCCGGGTTGCGGCGCGTTGTAAGCCCAGGAAAGCGCATGCGCCGCGGATTTGGGCACAATGGCGGAGACGACCACGTCATCCTGCTCTTCACCAAACATCAGCGTGTCGCCACACAGCCAATCGCATTCTGGATGTTCGCGGAAATAATTTACTACGGACGCGAAAGCCCCGGGCAAATAAAGATCGTCGCTATTGAGGTAGGCCACTATCTCACCGGTGGCGCGCTCCAGGCCCTTGTTCAGAGCATGTGCCTGTCCGCGATCTTTTTCGCTCACCCAGAAAGCAAGCTGGTTTTCGTATTTGCGAATTATCTCCAGACTGCCGTCCGTGCTGCCGCCATCGATGATGATAAATTCCAGCGCCTCGTAGTTTTGTTGGAGCACGGAAAGGATAGTCTGCTCCAGAAACGCAGCTTGATTGAAGGACGGCGTAACGATTGAGAGTTTTGGCAGATTCACTTCGGCTTAGTTGCAAGAGCATTCATGCTCATCTTGGGAATGGGAGCTGCTGTTGTTGCTCGCTCGGTCTAGACGGCGTTAAAGCTCGATGCTCCGGTCAGAGTGGGTTGGCTCTCATACCAGTCGATGGTCTTTCGGAGTCCTTCTTCGAGAGTAACGCGGGCCTGGAATCCAAATTTCTCGGAAGCGCGCGAGACGTCCAGCGAGCGACGTGGCTGGCCATCGGGTTTGTCGCTCTGCCAGCGAATATCGCCTTCGAAGCGCGTCAGGCGAGCAATCAGTTGTAACAGTTCCGAGATCTTGATCTCGCTGCCGCTGCCAATGTTGACGGGCTCGCTTTCGTCATATTTGGCAGCCGCTCGCAGTATGCCCTCGGCACAATCTGAAACGTAGAGAAATTCACGAGAGGCGTTTCCGGTGCCCCACGCCTCGACGAAGGGTGCACCTTTCTCGCGGGCTTCAACACACTTGCGAATGAGGGCTGGAATAACATGCGAGCTCTCGAGATCGAAGTTGTCACCGGGACCATAAAGATTCGCTGGCAAGAGAAAAATGGAATTGAAACCGTATTGCTGCCGATAGCTTTGCGACTGCACCAGCATCATTTTCTTGGCCAGCCCATAAGGCGCGTTTGTTTCCTCGGGATAGCCGTTCCAGAGATCCTCTTCGCGGAAAGGTGTGGGGGTAAACTTTGGGTACGCGCAGACTGTTCCTGTCGCGACAAACTTCCGCACCCCCTTTAGCCTTGCCTGTTCGATGAGCTGCACGCCCATCATCAGGTTTTCGTAAAAAAACTTTCCCGGGTTCTTTTGGTTGGCACCGATGCCGCCCACAACTGCCGCCAGGTGTATCACCAGGTCCGGACGCGTTGCGGTAAACAGGCGTTTGATGTCGGCCACTTCGATCAGATTGTAGTCGGCGCTGCGTGGAACAAACACTTCTAGGTCTGTAAGGGCGCGCAAACGCTCAACGACAAATCGCCCGAGGAAACCTGCGCCGCCGGTGACGACTACCCGCTTGTAAGGAAAACTCTCGCTAAATTTTTCCATAGTAACTTTTAAGTAATGAGTAATGAGTGATGAGTTATGAGATCAACCCATCGCGGTTGACTCATTCATTGGTTTCTACTCATCACTCATCATTCATCACTCATTACTGATTACGGTTACGAACGCACGGGCGTAGCCGATTCGGCCGAGTTAGTATCGCCGAAAACTTCGTGTTCGTTGCGATTGACCATTGATACGTCGGCGTCGACCATTAGTCGCACCAATTCCTTGAAAGTCACCTTCGGATTCCACCCGAGTTCGCGGCTGGCCTTTGAGGCGTCGCCAATCAGCAAGTCAACCTCCGCCGGCCGCAAGTATTTAGGGTCAAGCTCGACGTAGTCGCGCCAATCGAGATTGACGTGCGAGAAAGCTTCAGTCAAAAAGTCCTTAACCGAGTGTGTCTCTCCCGTCGCGATTACGTAATCCTCAGGCGTATCCCGCTGAAGCATCAGCCACATTGCTTCCACGTATTCCCTGGCGTAGCCCCAGTCGCGCTTCGCATCGAGGTTGCCAAGGTAAAGTTTCTTTTGCAAGCCTGCCTTAATGCGAGCGACGGCGCGCGTGATCTTTCGCGTGACAAACGTCTCGCCGCGGCGCGGACTTTCGTGGTTGAAGAGAATGCCGCAACAGGCGAAGAGATCGTAAGACTCACGATAATTGACCGTCGCCCAGTGTGCGTAGACCTTGGCGACGCCATAAGGGCTGCGCGGATGAAACGGAGTTGTCTCGCGCTGCGGCACTTCATGGGCCTTGCCAAACATCTCCGAGCTGCTTGCTTGATAAAACTTTGACTTGCTGTCAGTTTCACGAATAGCCTCGAGGATACGAATCGTGCTCAGCGCAGTGACGTCCGCAGTGTATTCGGGAATGTCAAAGCTCACGCGCACGTGACTCTGCGCCGCGAGATGGTAGACCTCATCGGGCTGAATTCGATAGAGCAGTTTTATGAGATTGGTTGAGTCGGCAATGTCGCCGTAGTGCAGAAAAAGTCGCACCCCGTTAATGTGCGGATCCTTGTACAAATGATCGATACGGCCGGTATTAAACGTCGAGGCGCGACGAATGATGCCGTGTACCTCATAATCTTTTGCGAGCAGAAACTCGGCGAGGTAGCTGCCATCCTGCCCGGTGATGCCTGTGATTAGAGCCTTCTTCATTGTGTTCGATGTTCTACTTCTCTATTACTCGTTTGCAGTGTAACGCAAACTGTTAGTTTGAGGACGGCTCATGAGCTGTCACGCCACATCGCAAACTATCAAGCACCCCAGCCGGGCTGCCCGGCTGGGGACCCCGCACAGTTTGCTTTACAACGGTTGCGCCGCGACAAACTAAAGTTTATCGGACTAACGTCGCGGCTATCCGCTGTGCCCTGGTTGCGTCCAACTCCGATATCTGCTCGCCAGCGCATTAAAAGCGTAGGTCGCCTTCCCTTTCATCTCAAACCACCGCGCTTGTCGCTTGAGAACAGCCGACTGAAAAGGGTCACCCCATAGCTCCCACTTCTCGGGGGAGTTGCGATACATCACGCGCAGTCCATAAGGAATACGCTCGCCGGTCGCGAAGTAGTTGTACGTGTAGGGCCAACGTCTGGTCTGCTCGTGACCGTTCTCAAACAACAATTTAGCGTACTCGCTGAACAGTGGTTGCACATCGGGGCGATCTGAAAGCTGGTACCGCGTTTGATAGCCTGAAAGTCTTTCGGGGTGCGCCGGATCGAAATTGCTAAAGTGATAAAAATAGAGCGGCGTGCCGTTACAGAGCCAAGCGCCGCCCTCGCGACGGACGCGGCGGCTGTGGAGATTCCAAAAGGCGACGTTGCAGCCCGGAGATTGTTCAATACCGACTTTGTCAAAATAGAGCGGGGCGAGGTTCATAAATTTTTGATCCACGAAGTAGCCTCGCACCGGATCGTCAACGCACAGTTCGAGCAGCTTCGACTGCCACCATTGAAGCATCGCGTTTGCGCCGGGCGTCACCCCAATGAAACCCAGATTGTAGATTCCGTAGCGCAGAATAGTCCCGTCGTTCGGGGACAGACCATCCTCAGGGTAGTTTTCATCTACGTGAGGCGTGAGCAGGACATCGAATGTGTCTAGTCGGTCGAATATCTCGTCCAGAGAAGAGGTCACAAGAATGTCCGGGTCAAGATAAAACAGCCGTTCGATTCCCTCTTTGTGCAGCAGGTAGTCAAGCAGATGAGCCTTGACTGCGGTGCACAACTCAACCACGCTGTACTTGAAGCAGAGACTGGGCAGATTGGGCAACTCCAGGTCAGAGAGGGAGACGACCGCGAAGTCCTCTTTGCCTGCGTCAATGTATCCGTCGTAGTCGTCAACGATCAGGACGTAGCAGCGCAAGTCCGGATGAAACTGCGAAAAGGAGCGGCACAAGGTTCGCGCCGCGGCGACATAGTTCTTCGCAATGATTGTACAGATCGCACGCTTCATCGGACTATTTAAGACTCGCCGGGCTCGCTCACCTGCCTGACCACTTTCATCCTTGTAACACCGACGACGACTTAGGCGAACTTTGTGAGCTAGTGTCCAAGTCGTTGCGCATCATTTCTCCGACCAACTCCTTGAACGTATGCTGGGGATGCCAGCCCAGCACCGCGTGCGCTTTCGTTGCATCGCCGATGAGCGACTCAACCTCCGCCGGGCGGTAGAACTTTTGGTCAACGACGACGTGATCGCGGTAGTCGAGATTAACCTCGGCGAATGCCAGCTCGCAAAACTCCCGCACCGTGTGCGATTCGCCGGTGGCGATCACGTAGTCGTCCGGCTCGCCCTGCTGCAACATCCGGTGCATGGCGCGTATGTAGTCCGCGGCATGTCCCCAATCACGCCGCGCGTCCAGGTTACCGAGGTGAAGCTCTGATGCCAGTCCGAGCTTGATGCGTGCGACCGTTGACGTGATCTTGCGCGTGACAAATTCAAATCCGCGTCGAGGCGACTCGTGGTTGAAGAGAATACCGCTCACGCAGTACATGCCGTAAGCTTCGCGGTAGTTGCGAGTGAGGTCGAAGCCTGCGACCTTGCTGATGCCGTAAGGCGAGCGCGGATGGAAAGGCGTCTCTTCGTTCTGTGGAGTCTCGCGCACCTTGCCAAACATTTCGGAAGAGCCGGCGAAATAGAAACGGCACTTGGGCTGCAACTCACGCAGCGCCGCGAGCATGTAATGTGTGCCGTTGATGTTGGTGTTCATCGTCGAGAAGCCGTCGGCAAACGATTCCGCAACGAAGCTCTGCGCGGCCAGGTGATAACACTCATCGAAGTTGTGTTTGGAAAGGACGTGAAAAAGCGACGGGTAACTTTCGAGGCTCGCCGGATGCAGCCTTACCCGGTCGAGCAAATGTTCGAGGCGCGTGAATCGTCGTGTCGGGTCTTCGAGAGCGACACGCCTCACGAGCCCGTGCACCTCGTAGCCGAGCGAGAGCAGGTGTTCGGCAAGGTAGCTGCCGTCCTGCCCGGTGATGCCAGTGATGAGCGCTTTCTTCACCATCCCCCTCTGTCTGAACAATCGCTCACAATGATCGTGCGGATGACTGCCTCCCGCCGCTCGCTCAAATTCGTTTCATCCCTGAATGCGCGGATAAGGTTTGGAGTAGATGACTCTCCAAGCGTTCAACGCTGCGCTCCACACTCCATTGCTCCCGCACAAGCGCGGCAGCCCTGTCCCCCATCTGTCGCGCCAGAGCGTTATCGCTCAAAAGCTTGTCGAGCGCTCCGGCAATGTTCTCCGGCTCGCCGTCAACGAGAAACCCATTGACTCCGTCCCTCACCGTTTCGCGGACGCCACCCTCAGCAACAGCCACGACCGGAGTAGCGCAAGCGTTAGCTTCCAGCGGGGCAAACCCGAACGGCTCAAGACGCGGCGTGTAAAGCAACAGGGACGCGCGGTTCAAGATGTCGACTAACTCTTCGTCCGGTACCATCGTCTTGATCTGCAAATCGACGCCCACAGTTTCGGCTAATTCTAGCATCTCTTTCATATAACTCTCGCTTCCCGAATTAGCTACCCAGACGAGCCGCGGGCGCGGCGCGGGAAGAAGCGCAACCGATCTGACGGTCAACTCGATCCCTTTGATTTTGTCGAACGACCCGAGTCCGACGATGAAACGTTCTCGCTCGCGACGAAGATCGCGAAATAGTGTGGTGTCAACTCCGAGATAACAAACCTTGGCGTCGCGTCCGTAAGCGCGCAAAATACTCTCGCGACTGTAATAGGAGTTGACCAGGATAACGTCACAGGCTTGCGCATTGAGCCATTCAAGCCTGGCTTGGAGGCGGAGGCTGCGTAGCTGCAAGTCCCCCTGAAGGAATACCTGCGGGCGAAAAGGGTCTTGGCCCGTCATGTCTTCGCGAGGGCTATCCACCCAGGGCAATATCGGATCGGCTTCGTACAACGGGCGATAGGGCTCTTGTAGGTACAACACTTTCGGCATTCGCACATGCCGCATGACGTAAGGCATGTGATACAAGACTGAGCTGTTCGCGAAGAGCAAATCGAACTCGCCCGCCTCAATCTCTTGAGCGCACCGTTTGCAAGCCTCATCAAAGGCTCGCATTCGCGCGACCCCGTCATAGTAGCTGCTGACTGCCCTACCTATTCTTCGTATGAAATTCTTCTCGGGCGGGCGGTCGTATGGAATGACATGCTCAACGAGTAGATCTTTCAGCGGCAGGTAAGATTGATCGGCGGTCGTCAGCGTCCAACACTCCAGACTGTGCCCGCGCTGCACCAATCCTTTGACGTGCTGGTAGAGCGCACGCTTCCCGCCGCCGCTCGGCAGGTTGTGCCAAACGGCAATCCTTAACCTTCGCTGTTGGCTCAAAATTTGTTCAAACCTCTGAAGAACTTTTGCCCGGTCGTTGCCTTGTCAGAACCACCTGCGTTAGCGGGTGGCCGTCTCAGTTCAATAATAGAGCCACAGGCCACCCGCTAACGCAGGTGGTTCTGACAAGACCACGACAAAACCAAACGTTTATCGAACACTTTCAGCCAAACTTAACCAGTCCACAGCAGACCAGCAAATTATCCTCAATGCTATTCAGTCGGGCACGGAGTGGCTGGCAGCTCTCGTGCTTGCCGGAGAGCTTCGTGCCGTGGCTCGGTTCGCAAGACGGCGCGGGGGTACTGATTGATAAAGCTGATCGCCTCTTCAAGGTTATCAAATTCAAACCTCTGATCTTCAGGCGGCTTCACCCCGAAATGGCGCGTGAGAAAAAGCCACGCCGGTTTGGTCGCCCGGTTCGTCAGAGCGGTCCTCAACATGGCGCGCAGCCTATTGCGAACCGCGCGCGGCGAAAGTAGCTTGCGCAGGATCTCCGACCCGGTTCGTTTCGGCGCCGCTTCCGGTCTCAACCCGTGAGCGATAAGCAGTGAATGCATCTCATCCTTCGCCCGCGAGTCCTGGACTTCTTCCAACTCCTCCGCCAGGCTTCGTAGGTAACGCTCCAGATTGAGTTCAAAGAACCGTGGACTCTTTGTCTCCTGCTTGATGATGCAATACTCGTTGTAGATGGCATTGCTTGTACTAATGATTTGCGGGATCGGTGTGGCGTAATTTCTGATCGAATTGTCTACCGGCAAGTTGGCGATAAAGTCCGCGTAGTCGCTCGTCAACTCGCCCCTCGTCACGCTCGCGCCGTTGCTGCGTTCGAGCCCGTAATGAAAGATCGCGGAGCAGTCGTAGAAGAGCACCGTCTCAAATATCTCCAGGCACCGGAAGCCGAAATTAAAGTCAGGGGAGATGGAGCTGAAGACATCGCCAAAACGCTCTCGCACGGCTTCCAGCGCTTCCCTCGGGACAATGCAATTAAGCATCCGCGGCAGGCAGACCTGCGGCACGGCTTGCGAATATATGTAGGACAAGTGCAGACAATCTATCTCAAACAGCTTACCTGTTGACGGATACTGCTCCACACGGATGGGCCTGGGATAATCTACGATCCTATCGTGATTGTAGCTGATGATCTTTTCCGGGTAGCGCCGGGCGAGGTCTGTGATTCGCTTCAGGTGCCCGGGCTTGAACATCATCCGATCAGTTAAGTAGGCGAAATGGCTCGCGTTATAGAAGCTCATGGCTTGCGCGAGCGCCCAGTCCCAGTGTTTGGACATTGAGAGCGGCTGCGGGGGCGTGGCATAGCGCACGCGCGGATCGGCGAGGCGCTCGCAGAAACTCGCGAGCGCAGCACGGTCGCGCTCCGAGGTCGAGTTGTCCGAGATCATTAACTGCACATCGTCCACGGGCTGGCTGAGGACAGAGCCAATCGCGTTCATCGCCAGCTCGGCGCGATTGCGCGTCGGGATGACGACGACTGCCCCACGGTAATTTGCAGTTTCCTTCATCAACACTCTTCAGTCGGCACCAGCACGCCCGCCGCTACGGAGCCGCGCCCTGACAAGGCAGCCTTGAGGGTGTCGCAGACGTACGCAATCTTGTCCTCAGTCAGGTTGAGCCCCGAAGGGAGGTTGATGCCGTAGGGCGTGATGCGGTAGGCAACGCTGTTGCGCGCGCGTGCGCGTCCCGCCTCTTCGGTGTCGCGGTAGGCTGGGATCGAGCTTAAGGGGAAGAAGAACGGGCGGCAGTCTATGTTGCGCTCGTCCATCAGCCGCATCAGCTCTTCCTTCCCGAGCCCGTACTCCGGGTCGAGGACTGCCGTCACCATCCAGTAGACGTTGCGCGTGCCCGGCGACTCATAGTTGAGCCGCAGGCCCGCGACCCCGCCTAGTTCTTTCTCGTACCAGGAGAAGATGCGCCGTTTCAGCGTCAGCAGTTCTTCGACGCGTTCGAGCTGCGCGAGCCCGAGCGCCGCCTGCATGCTGCTCATCTTGTACTTATAGGCGATCTCCTGGTTGAAGAACATCTTATCGCCTGGAACGCGCCCGTGGTCGCGCAGAAATTGCGCGCGCTCAAAGAGAGTCGTGTCGTCGGTAACAAGCATCCCGCCCTCGCCCGTCGTGAGCGTTTTTGAGCCGTGAAAACTATAGACGCCGGCGCGCCCGAAGCTGCCCGCCTTGCGCCCGTTGTACTCGGAGCCGATGGCTTCCGCCGCATCCTCGATGACGGCGACGCCGTGCCGGCGAGCAACATCCAGAATGGCGTCCCAGTCCGGCTGATTGCCGTAGAGGTCGACGGGGATGACGGCCTTGGTACGCGGCGTGATGCACTCCTCGAACGAGGAGGCCGAGATACACCACGTCCGCTCGTCGATATCTGCGAAGACGGGCATTGCGCCAACGTAGGAGACCGGGGCGGATGAGGCGATCCAGGTCACATCCGGGACGACGACTTCGTCGCCGGGACCGACGCCGAGCGAAGCCAGCCCGAGGTGAAGTCCTGACGTGCAGGACGGCAGCGCCATCGCGTGTCGGACGCCCAGGTATTCGGCAAAAGCCCGCTCGAAGCGGACGTGATACATGTTGGCGTTGCCGTACCAGGCGTTCGTCACCGCGTCGGTGACATAGTCGATCTCCTTCTGCGAAATCGACGGGCCAGAGACGAGAATTCTTTCCATAGTTAATCCTTGACGCAGCGTAGGTATCCGCCCGGCGCGACCGTGATGAGCAGCTTGTCCTCGATCTCTTGAGCTACCTCGAAGCGGTCGTTCTTCTGAAGGAACTCGCGGACAGCCGTCTTCGGATTGTCGCCACGCCCCCACGGGCGATCGGGAAAGAAGTCCTCCGGCATCTCCTCGATCACGGTGTCGAAGACGACGAGGTAGCAGCCGAGGGTGACCAGAGTCGAGTACAACTCCAGCTCCCGAAGCACATGTTCGTGCGTGTGGTTCGAATCGAGGATCACCATCACCGAATGCCTGCCCTCCGAATGTCGCGCGACCTCGCGGAAGATTTCTTCGTCGACTGATGAGCCTTGGATCATCGTGATCCGCCTGGACAGCGGGTGCTGCTCGATCTCGATACGGTTGGGTTTGCGGATATCGATGTCGATGCCGACCACGAAACCCTGGCCGCCCAGGAGTTCTAACATTGAAGCGTAGAAAATCAAAGATCCGCCCCGCGCGACGCCCGTCTCGACGATGAGGTCGGGACGCGTGTCCCAGATGATCTCTTGAAGGGCGATGATGTCCTGCGGGAACTGGATGATGGGCCGCCCCAGCCACTTGAAGTGATAGGAGTACTCGTGTCCGGAGCCGGCGGCGAACCAATCGCGCGTCAGGGCACGCAAGCGCCCGTCGGCGCCCATCCGCTTGACGAACGAGCGGTTCCTCTCCTCAAAATCATCCATCAACCGTCCTGCCTTTCGTCGTCAATCTTTTTGATCTCCACGCGCACCTCGTACTTCTTGCCCCCGTCCACGAACCACGCGCCGGGGTGCGGTGGGAACGTCCGTGCGCGCAGCAGGTTCAGGAGGTCGCGGGCGGTGTAAGTTTTATCAAGCGCGATCCTCGATGCCTCTTCCAGCTCGCGCGCGAAGTGGAAGCTGCCGCATTCGAGGTCTTGCGGGACCCGCGGGATGTTTCCACCTTTGATCGCCGGGTAACTCTCCTTGAAGAGCCTGACGATCTCCTGCTGCGCCTTATGGTAGAGCGTCGCGCCCGTGTCCTCCCACGTCGTCTCGACGCGCGACTGGAAGGCGATGTCGCCGCAGTCCACCCCGTCGCCTACCCAATTGAGCGTGACGCCGAAGGGCGCACCCTCGACGAGCGCCCAAAAGTTGTAATGCTTTCCCCGGTTGTAAGGCAGGTAGCTCGGGTGAAAGTTCAGACACCCCAGCCGGGAAATCGAGATCAACTCCCCCTTGATAATGTAGGGCCACCACGCGAGGATCGCCAAATCGAGGCCGAGCCCGCGGAGAGCTTCGAGCGTCCGCGGCTCGCCGAGCGAGTCGCTGGAAAAAATCGCCCCCGCGCCCGCGATACCGGAACCCTCGACGATTTGCGCATTCAGGCCGCCGGGATCGTGGGAATCCAGAATGAGGCAGGCCGGCGGTTCGCCCTCAGCGCCGAGAAACCGCGCCACTTCGCGCCCCACCGCGTTCGATGCAAACAAAGCTATCTTCATAAGCTTAATGGTTTGTGTATCACAGGACTGGCCGGCGCGCGAAAACGCCCAAATGGCGGCAGCCCTCATTTCCATGCGTGTACGACCGCGCGGTAGCGCGTAACCTCGCCCGCGCCTTCAAGCGCTCTCGTGGGCGAGAGTGCGCGGAGCGCTCTCCCGGCTGCTCGGCGCAGTTTCCTGGGGAGAGACTTGGTGGGCACTGCCGTCCCTGCGTGCGGCGGCGCGCTAGCGACGGCGTCCACGCGGCTGAAGCCCGCGGCCCGGCACAGTCCGGCCAGGGCCTTGTCGTTCGGAGCCCACCAGTTCGACACGTCACCGTTCAACTGGTCTGACTCGAAGAACTCACAGAGCGCGTGCTGATCAAAGATCGAGAACGACGCCGCCTCGGTCTCGATGATCGCCACTTCGTTCGTCACGGCGACGACGCGCCTCATTGCCTCCAAGGGGTTTTCCATGTGGTAGAGGGAGCCGAAATAGAATACTACATCGAACGTACCGAGCGGTCGCAGCTCCATCTCCATGAAGTCACCGACCACGACCTCGACCTTGCTGCCGAGTGCCGCGTGCGCTGTGTCAAAGCCGATCTTCCCCGGCAGTTTGTCCGGCTGGTAGTAGGGCCTCGTGTGATACGGAGCTGGGGCGACGCCGCGTTCCTGACACTCCTTCCAGTACCGATTGTGCTCCCCCAAATCCATGGCCCACATATACTGATCCAGGGCCACGACGCGCACCGCGCCGCGCCGCTCAGCCTCGAAAGAGTAGAAGCCGTCCCAGGCATTGATGTCGAGCACGGTTTTGCCCTTTAGGTCGGGAAGACGGAAGTGTTCCACTTCAATTGCCAACTGTTCCGGCGACTTCCAACCGTTCGTGATAACGCCCTGGCCCAAGTCAATGGAATGAAACCAAAACGGCACTGCCAGCGCCTTAGCCTGAAGTTGCTCTTTTGTAAAAGTCATCTCTCAAACTCACTTTGAAAATCAAACCCCGAGGGGCCCGGCGTTTTTAACTTGCCAGGCCCTCCTATAGTCGTGCGTCTTCAAAACTTAAAGTCAAGATACGAACGGTCTCGCTCATTAATAATCACATTCTTTTTCTCGCTCCAGTCGATGCGGAAGGCCGCATCGTCCCAACGCACACCGCCACAACTTGCCGGCGCATAGTAATCAGATACTTCGTAGAAAACCTCCGTCTCGTCCTCGAGGGTTTGAAAACCGTGAGCAAAACCCTCAGGCACGAAGAGCATCAGGCGATTCCGCGAAGTCAGCTCAACTCCTAACCATTGGCCAAGCGTAGGGGAACCTGGACGCAAGTCTATAATCACGTCAAGAATTGCGCCCGCTGTGCAGCGCACGAGCTTGGCCTGCGCGTGCGGGACTGACTGGAAGTGCATCCCGCGAATGGTGTGCTTTTTTAGATTGTAGGAGATGTTGCATTCGACGAGTCGCACGTTGATGCCCTGGACCGCAAACTCCTTTTCAGAAAAACTGCGCGCGAAAAAACCACGGTCGTCAGCAAATCTTTCGGGCTCGATGACAAACGCGCCTTTGAGGGCAGTTTCTTTGAATTTGATTCCCACTTTTTCTTCGTTGCTTGCTGACTCGTCAATGTTCAGACCAGTCTTACCTCCGGAATGGGAATGATAAAGCGACCTCCCTGCCGTCGATATTCCGACTGCTGCTCCAGAATCTCTTCGGCGAAGTTCCACGTCAGCAGCAGCACGTAGTCAGGCAAGTCCTCCAGCAACTTTTCCGGCGAGTAAATCGGCAGGTGCGTCCCTGGTGTGTAGTGGCCCTGTTTGACGCGGCTGCGATCGACTACATATTCAAGAGTTTCTGGACCAATGCCGAAATAGTTGAGCAACGTGCTGCCCTTAGCCGAAGCACCATAGACCGCGATGCGCTTGCCTGCGACTTTCAATCCCGCAAGCAGTTGCAGCAGCTTGACTCGCAAACCTTCGACGCGGTCGCCAAAACCCAGATAGAACTCCGGCTGCGTCAAGCCCCATTCGCGCTCTTTTTGTAGGAGCTCTTTGACCGCTGCGGACGAATCGTAGGCATTATGATTTTGGTCTGGAGAGCGTGTGCCGCGCTCTTGCTTGCGTGCGTAGATCCGCAGTGTTCCACCATGAATGTCGAGGTGTTCGACGTCGCTGATAAAGAGGCCGTGACGGCGAAATAGATTGCAGAGCGACGTCAGGGAGAAGTAACAGAGGTGCTCATGATAGATGGTGTCAAATTCGCAGCGATCAATCATGTCTTTGACGTAGGGTACCTCGATAACTGCTACACCCTCATCTTTCAAGAGTGTCTCTATTCCACGCACCATGCCGCTCAGATTTGCGACGTGGGCCAGGACGTTGTTGGCATGGATGATGTCAGCGCGTTTATTCTCAGCGGCCAGCCTCGCAGCCAGCGCGTCGTCAAAAAAATCGCAAACAGTGGGGATGCCGCGCTCCGCCTCGGCCAGGCGCGCAATATTGGCTGCTGGTTCAATGCCGAGCACTGGCACGCCGGCTTGCTTGTAAAACTGGAGCAGGTAACCGTCGTTGCTGGCTATCTCAACGACCAGACTATCACCGTTGAGCTGGAAAGATTCGCGCAGCCGCGCGGCAATTTGTTCAGCGTGCCGCAGTGTGGTATCGGAAAACGACGAAAGATAGAAGTATTCGTGAAATAATTTTTCGGGAGACACTGTCTCGGTGATTTGAACCAACGAACATTGCGTACAGAAAACAAGGTCAAGTGGAAAAGTTTCTTCGGCTTGGGAAAGTTGTTCGGCCGTGAGTAGGGCGTTGGCCAGCGGGGTCGAGCCCAGCGAAAGCACGTTGACAAGTTCACCGCTGCCGCAACTACGGCATGGCAAGGGAGGCTGAATCGCGAAATTTGAAAAATGTTCGTTGACCTTTTTCTGAGGTCCCTGGCCAGTAGCGATGTCGGTCATTCTTCCGAGTTCCCCAGAAAATCTTTATACCAGGCGATAGTTCGGCTTAAGCCTTCGTCGAGTGTAAATAGCGGTTGCCAACCCAGGAGCTGTTTTGCTTTTGCAGCGCTCAGATATTGATGGCGAATTTCATTGCTCGCTTCATTGCGCACGTCCGGACGCAGATCGGAATTCAGCAGGCTCAGAATGCGATTAACCAGTTCCAGCACTGTGCTCTGTGTCTCGTTGGAAAAGTTGAAGGCCTGGCCTCGCAACTGCGGATCCTCAGCCATTCGCTCAGCCAATATCATGTTTGCGATAGCGCCGTCTTCCGCGTAGAAATAATCGCGAATGAAAAGTCCATCAGAACGCACTACGGGGCGCTGCTGGCGAAGCACCGAGCGAATCGTCCCCGGCACCAGGCGATTCCAGTTGAGGTCGCCGCCACCGTAAAAATTGCCGCAGCGTGTTATTCCAACAGGAAGCTGATAAGTCGTCGCGTACGCTTGAGCAAGGAGATCCGCACACGACTTGCTGACGTCGTAAGGGTGTTTGCCCTGTAGCGTGGCGTCTTCGGTATAAGGCAGCACATCATGATCCCCGTAAGCTTTGTCTGACGATGCTACTACGATTTGCTTAACCGCGGGGCTGCGGCGACAGGCCTCAAGCAGCGACCAGGTGCCGGCAATGTTGGTTTGAAAAGTTGAGACTGGATTCCGATTCGCTATGCCAACAATGGTCTGGGCGGCCAAATGGATAACAGTATCTATTTCGTATTCACCCAGAATTCTTTCGGCAGTTTCCTGATCGCGGACATCTCCGCGCACGACCTTCACTTTGTCAATCAGGTTCGTGCGCACCAGTTCCGACTGCGGAACCCAGTCGCGCATCAGGCAGACGACATCTGCGCCCGCTGTCAACAACCGACTAACAAGCCAGCCACCAATCAACCCTGACGCGCCCGTCACCAGCGTGGGACGATCGAGCCAGAACTTAGACGCCGGCAGAACGCTCGTTGTCTTTTCGGTCTTGGTCATTCCCAAACCTTCCACGGCGCGCGCTTTTCGTTCCATAACATTTCGAGCAGTCGCTTATCACGCAACGTGTCCATGCATTGCCAGAAACTCCCGTGACGATAGGCGGCAAGCTGACGGTCAGCGGCGAGATTCTCAAGTGCATCGACCTCAAGACTGCTGTCATCGTCTTTCAGATACTCAAAGATCCCCGGCTCGAAGACAAGGAAGCCGCCGTTGATCCAACCTTCGCCGATCTGTGGCTTTTCGGTGAAGGTTGTGACCATCGAGTCGCCGTCGAAGATGAGACCGCCGAAGCGCGCGGGCGGGCGGACGGCAGTCACCGTGGCGATGCGCCCGTGGGCGCGGTGGAAGCTGAGCAGGTCATGCAAGTCTATATCGGAGACCCCGTCGCCGTAAGTGACCATGAAGGTCGAATCTTGCAACCATTGACGGAGCCGACGCACGCGTCCGCCGGTGTGGGTTTGCAGCCCCGTGTTTTTGAGATGGACCGTCCAGTCTTCGCACTCTTTGTCCTGCATCTGGACGCTGCCCGAAGCGAGGTCAATCGTGATGCTCCCGTTCAGGCTGTAGTAGTCGAGGAAGTAACGCTTGATTTCGTCGCCCCGGTAGCCGAGTGCAATGAAGAATTCTTTGAACCCGTAATGGGCGTAGTGCTTCAGGATGTGCCAGAGAATCGGATGTCCTCCGACTTCGACCATCGGCTTGGGCTTGATTTCTGTCTCTTCTGCGAGGCGGGTACCGAGACCGCCGGCCAGGATCACAACCTTCATCAGCAACTCACCTTCGGCATTTATGAAGTTTTGGCCGCAGCCGGACGGCGAAGGCGATAGCTGAAACTGTTCTTCGCCCTGCGCAGCCAGTCAGAAATCGCCGGCGCTCCCATTAGGAAGTAATTGAAAAGACCACGTATCCCATCACCTGCCATAATTGAGCGCACAGCCTCTTCCGCTGCCTCGGCGATAATGGGATCGGTATAGTTTTGGAGATAAGGGATAGGACATTTCTGGCAGATTAGCTCATTGCTGGAAAGCTCTCTCGCGCCCATCACCGACATCCCATCTATCAGATGGCTTGCCGTTGGCGCGGTTTCTGTTTGCTGCGCCGATGACGACTTTCTGCTCCATTCTACAAACAGATGCCGGGCCCTTCTAAACTTTTCATTATTCCAAACGTCGAAAAATTTATCGCCCGCACGAAAGTTGCCGAAGTCGTGCTGCTCCGAGGGCACTGCGCAACAAGGCGAAACTTTGCCGTTTGGATTCAAGACAAACGCCCCGTAGAGCCAGGAGCAGGTCCGGCCACTGCCCATCTGCCGTTTGGATTCGAGCTGTACGACGTTTTCCGGATGGTACATGTTGTATTCGGGAATGGTCGAAGGTTCGAACCCGTCGTTATATTGTTCCAGCGGCATGATCGCCGGTCCCACACTGATTTCATCAGCGCCCCATTCCTTGTACTCGGCCTCTGCCTGGGCTATTTGATGTTCGTTGTGACGAAAAACCAAAAACTGCCACACGACCTTCGGCGTCTGCTTCCCAAGCTGGCGCTTGATAGCCTGGATGCGACGAATATTCTCTCGAACCAGATCGAAGTTTCCGTTGCGGCGATACTTCGAATAGGTTTCAGCTGTGGTGCCATCGAGCGAAACCATCAGGACATCAAGCCCGCTGAGTATGAGCCGCTCGAGATAATCGTCAGTTAGTTTCAAACTCAAGTTCGTACTCATTACGACCTTGATATTCTTTTTCTTGGCATAGCCAATCATTTCGGGAGTTTGCTTATGCAAGAGCGGTTCACCCCAGTTATACATGGAAAGCTGAAAGAGGTAGTCGCCCATCTCGTCAATCGCCGCGCGAAATAAACCTTCGTCTATGGAGACTGTCGGCCGGAGCTTGAGGTTGAGACCTGTTGGACATGCGGGACAATGCAGGTTACAAAAAAGGTTCGGTTCAATGAAAGCCACCACCGGATAATTGCGCACAACTTGTCGCTTAAGCCTCATGTTGACTTTGAGCGCGAGCACGTTCAGGTATGCCTTTGGTTTTTTCATCTAGAAACTAATTCCCCCAAACCTTATTCGCCTGACACTGGCGGTGCCGTCGTCCACGCCAAACGCGGGTGAACAACACCAGCCACCGGTCCGGTGTAGATACCACGCGCCGAGTCGCCTTCTATGGGATCAAACACCGTGAAGCCGACGATGTCGACGGTTTGAGCGTGAGTGTGAACACCTTCGAAGATGGCGTAAACGGCCACCGAGACTGTAAATGTGCCTTCCGTCATCAGATTACTCGGGATTTCACAGGAAGTCACGCGACGCCCCGTGAAACTTGTGTCCTGGTTATCAATGGACTCTGGGTAGAAATCGGCCGAGGAAAACGCACAGACGCCTTCGTCGTTATTGACGATAAGGCCTCCCGAAAGGCGCTTGCCAGGCCTGAGCACGTCGTACTCGATTTCCACACTGATGCGCTCGCGCACGTCCAGAGCATCCGTCACGCGCCCGTCGCCGCCGCGCACACGCACGGCTCGCAGGCGCACCGTGTCGTCACCTGGGGCCTCCTCGACAATGGGCCACTCGCGCCGCGCCGTCATCTCGAGGCCCGTGTCAAGGTAGGCAGCCGCGACCTTGCGGGAGTTGCCGTCCATTGCCACACTCCCGTCCTTCATTAAGATGACGCGCGGGCAGAGGCGCACGATGGCCGGCATATTATGTGAGACGAAGAGGACGGTACGCCCCTGCTGTGCCACATTCTCCATCTTGTCGAGGCACTTGCGCTGGAAATTCGCATCACCGACGGCCAACACCTCGTCAACGATGAGGATTTCCGGCTCAAGGTGTGCGGCCACCGCGAAGGCAAGGCGCAGGTACATGCCGGTTGAATAACGCTTTACGGGCGTGTCAATAAATTTCTCAACTTCCGAGAAGGCCACGATCTCGTCGAACTTTCGCTCGGTTTCCGCCTTTTTCATTCCCAGGATCGCCCCATTTAGAAAAATATTCTCGCGACCCGTTAACTCTGAATGAAACCCCGTTCCTACTTCCAGCAGGCTGGCTACGCGGCCATAGAGTTCAACCACGCCGCGGGTTGGCTCGGTGATGCGTGACAAAACTTTTAGCAGGGTTGACTTGCCCGCACCATTTCGGCCGATGATGCCGACAACTTCGCCGGGGTCAACTTCGAAGCTCACATCTTTGAGAGCCCAAATCGTATGATTCGCCGCGTTGCCGTTCCGGTTACGCAACCGCCGAAGCGGAGCCCACGCCAAATCGACGATGGCCTCGCGCAGAGTGCCGTAAGCGGCTTCGCGCATACCAATGCGATACTGCTTGGCTAGATTTTCGACTTTGATAATCGGTTTCATAGAGCCCGCTAGACAATGTCGGCGAAAGTCTTCTCCATGCGGCGGAAGGAGTATGAACCATACACCAGAATGCAGATCGTTAGCAGTGCCGAGACGCCAAGCGCGGTCCAGTCGGTGGGCCGGCCAAACAGTGATGAACGATAAGCCTCGATGATTCCCGTGAGAGGATTCAGCGCGAAAGCCCAACGGTATTTATCAGGCAAAAGATTCGAAGGGTAAAAAACCGGCGAAACAAACATCCATAGTTGAACTATGAATGGCAGTGCGAATCGCACATCCCGGTACTTAACATTTAGAGCCGAAAGCCACATTCCCACACCGGTGGCGAGTAAAGCTGTAAAGAAAACGAGTACCGGGAACAACAGCAGGTTCCACGTAAGCGTCATCTGGTAATAGAGCAGCAATCCGATCAGCAACACAAAAGCAATAAAGAAATCCACCAGGCCTGCCGCCACCGCTGCTCCGGGAATAATCATGCGCGGGAAATAAACCTTGGTGATGAGATTGGCACTTCCCACGAGGCTGTTACCGCTGGTAGTAATAGCGTTTGCAAAGAATGTCCACGGCAACAGTCCGGCAAAGACAAAGATCGGATAGGGAATCCCTCCGGTACGGGCTCCGAAACCGCCCAACCGGCCGAATATGAGAGTGGAGATCAACATTGTGAGAAGAGGCTGGAGCAAGGCCCACGCCACGCCCAGAGCGGTCTGCTTGTAGCGAACCTTCACGTCGCGCCAGGCGAGGAAGTAGAGCAGTTCACGGTAGGACCATAAATCGCGCAGGTTAAGGGCGACCCACGATTTACTTGGCTGTATCCTAACCAGAGGCTCTTCCGGCAGGGCGAGCGGTTCGGGGTGCGCAGGTGAATGACGGGAGTTTAGATCGGCTTCGGTATCGATAAGTGATTCTGACATGTGTGCTTTTTAACTACCGGCTACTAGAGCGAAGCCGGTCGTCCACCGGTAACTGTCCCGAATTCGCCTTCCACTCATAAGCCGTCACGCCAGGGACGCTATCGTCGTCTTGAAGCAAAAAGCTAGTCTAGACACATGCCTGAGGGTGGTCAAGCAAGGGCTTTTAGGAAAAGAAATGAGCGGCACTGCCAGACCCGTTAAGGGTCGTGGGCGGTGCCGCTCGTGTAAGCCTATTGCTGGTATTACGCGCTAGTTAATGCTGTTGCAGACTCGTCACCACGCCGGGTATTGAGGCCTCGAGGATCCGGTTGTTGTTCCAGGTCACGATCGTCCCGGTGTTCGCGATGTTCGTGCCGTTGAGTATCAGCATCGAGTCGGAGAGTCGCCCCGTCGCGCCCGCTACGACGTTGAACCCGGTGCCGCTGTTGTGGTTGACTTCGCAGCCCTCCAGCGTCACGGCGTTGCCGCTGGCAGTAGTTACGCCGGTGGTGTTGAAGTTAATTATGGAGTTGCGGATGGTCGCGAAGCCGCCGGTCGTGGCGTTGACGCCCGTCGTGTTGTTCTCAATCCGGCAGTTGTCGAGCGAGGCGGTGACGAAGCCCGAGGTCGTCGTGATGCTCACGCCCGTGCCCGCCTTAAAGATATTCGTATCCTTGATGTTGACGTTGCCCCCCGAGGCGGTCAGCGCAATTCTAACGCCGGAGGTCGTGACGCCGAAGATCTGGCAGTCCTCGATGTTGACGGTCTTCCCGGAAGTGAAGTTAACGCCGTTAGTGCCAGTTCCGGCCCCGTCAATCGAGAGGCTCTTTAGCGTCACTACAATCGTGTTGGGTGTCGCGGTGGCGGCGTCGTTGACGTTGACCCCGTTAGTGCCGGCGCTGAGGATTCCGCCGAAGCCCGCGCCATGCGTGCCATCAATCGTAATGCTCTTGGTAATGGTGACCGAGCCGAACCCACCCGGATCGAGGCAGTCAATCTCGCCACTCGCGGCGGTCTTCGAGATCGCACCCGCGAAGGTCTTGCAGGGTGCGGTGCGGCTGCAGGGGTTGACGTCGTCGCCGACGCCTGACACCCAGGTCCTGGTGGCCTGAGCCTGGGTCATCGAGGCCAGAGCCAATGTGAAACACACAACAATCAACATTCTAAGGTAGGGGTAAGACTTAGTCATTTAGGTTCTCCTTACGGGTTAGAGTCAAAAAGGTTAGGTTGAAATCTAATGAATACAAAGCCGTTGAGGGATAAACGGAAAACTCAAATCCTGGGTCCTTTAGCAGCTTGTTTTAGCCAGGACTTGTTGAGCGGGAAGTTTTTTACTACAAGAATTTTTTCAAGTCAACTCTCTTGCAGGGGCATCATGTTTTGAACCTGGGATTGAGAACCTGTGCGGCGGTCAATGACACCTAACGACAACGGCAGGTTGTAGAAAGTTGAAAGTGAGTGAATCTCCAGCCTGATGTGGTGCGCTCGAACTGGTAGGCCGCAGCATCGCTGCCCTTATCATACCGACAGGCAACGGTGAACATCTCCCGGTTTTCCGTATCTCGCGAGGGTTCTGTCCGAGCAAAACATTGTGAGGCATTGACCTGATCTACAAAGACTTCGCGGAACCGGTGTCGCAGTTCAGAGCGATTCTTAATATTGTGCGCGGGAGACGACATTCCAAGCGGAAATTTTGAGAGGGTGGCTACGGTTTCTCCGTTGTCGCTGATAACAGCGGTTTTGAACCTTTTCCAGAAAGATTGAAAACCATCATCGTTCTGCGCGGAGTTGCGACCAGCGGGTAAAGCAGCTCCGCCGATAAATACGCACAGTGCCAAGATGACCCCTCTCTTCATACTTACTCCTTGGGTTGAGTGGTAGCGAGGAACGCCCGGGTTATATAACTAATCCAGAAGACTCGGAGGGGCGCACAGCACGCTGCTGGATAAAAAGTAAGAACCCGCACGCCGCGGTCATAACCGCAGCGTGCGGGCGGTAAAGCCTGCGTTGCAAGCCAGCTCTGTTTATTGCGGAGGAAGGGGTGTTAATCCGGCGGCGGGGGGATCAATGTAGTTATCGCCGGCCGTCTTGACCGCCCCGCCAGCGATTGTGATGGCGGCGCCGTTGGCGAAGAAGGTCGAGCCGCCGATGCGGCAGGTACTGGAACCAGCGGCAAGCCCTGTGGGGTTATGGCTGACCTCAGTGCGGATTAGGTTCGCGCCGGAGTTCGCCCCGCCCGTATCGTTGACTCCCGTGGTATTGAAAGTAATGACACAGTCCTTAAATGAAGCGAAGCCGCCGCCCTCCAGCTTAACCCCGTCCGTGCCATGATGCGAGATATTGACGTTGTCGAGGTTGCAGGTCACGAAACCTGTGGTAGTCGTCGCCCTGATTCCCCTGGAGTTATTGTAGATGCTGGTGTCTGAAATATTCACATCATTGCCCGAAACAGCCAGTGCGATGTCAATGCCGGTACCCGCACCCGCCAGGAACCCGAAGATCTGGCAGTTTTCGATGTTCAGCGACTTGCCCGCGAGGAACCGTACCCCGATGAGGCCCGTGGTGGCCCCGTTGATCGAAAGGTGGCGGAGTGTGACGACGGCCAGGTTGGTAGCGTCGTTGATGGTAACGCCATTCGTGCCCGAGGCAAGAATACCGGCCATGCAGCAAGCATCAATGGTGATCGACTTGGTGATGGTCACCGCGCCGAAGCCGCCTGGATCAAGTGCGTCAATCTCACCGCCCGCGGCCGTCTTTGAGATCGCGCCGGCAAAAGTTTTACATGGAGCCGTACGGCTGCAAGGGTTGGCGTCATCGCCAACACCGGATACCCATGTGCGTGTAGCCTGTGCCTGTGCGGCGGAAGAAATCATCAGTGTGAAGGCCATAATTGCCAGGGCCATCATTGTGAACCGAAACTTGTTCATTTTGGAGTCTCCTTTTTCCTTTGAAGTTGGGGTGGCCACCAGTAGAACACGGATCCGTTCCGGCCACTGTTGCGCCGAGTCTTCCCAGGGTTGATAAAGATAAATCATTACTAAGAGCTTCGCGAAAGTTTTAAGCCGAGAATGCAGAAAGCAATCTGCTTCGTCTCCTAACTGCAGCGGATCACGGCCCAAAAATCAAAGTCCAGATATCGGGCCAAATAGTTTTCAGCTTGGTGTCATAGTGGACCATTCCACTATTTGAAATCGTGATCGTCTTCCCCACAATCGTGCCGAACAGTGGAGCCGATCCCGAGTTAGTCACGCCCGTCTGCGGAGCATAGATCAACAAGTAAGCGCTGTTGCCGTTACTAAAGATCACGCCATTGCTTCCGCTATTACTCGACAGTATCCGGAGGTTGGCCGGAATCAGGGTCGTATTGTTCAAAGTTGACGCGCCACCAGCGTTAAACGTACCCGTCATCTTAATGGAGACGGGGCCATTGACCTTTAGTTGTCCACTATTGGTCATAGTTATGTTATGGAAGCAGTAGGTGCCATTCGCCAGCGTGGCGACGTTTATGCCACTCAGGCTTAGGTCACCGGTGCTTGAGTTATACGAATAGGTCCCGCTAATTCCGCTGTTCGGACTGTAGGGAGGCCCACAAGCCGGCACTGTAGGCATCGTCATGACCGGAGCCAACGCGTTATTGGTTATCGTCCCGGTAATAACCGCACTAGCAGCCTTTGTGACGGTGGTACCAGCGGTGGCGTTGCCGTTTATCTGGCTGGTGCCCAACACGCTCACACCTACGCGAGTAGAGCGAACGTTGCCGAACATCTTGGAACTTCCTGAAATCGTGATGGTTCCATTGCTCAGGAGATTGGCCAGGCTACCCTTGCTCGCCGGATACCCAATGGTGGAATCGTAGCTGTCCACGACGACGTTGCCACTCAACGTAACGCTGTCGAGACCAATGATTGAGGTCACGGCAACGGTCACCTTGAAGGAGCACTCCGCGGTGTTACCGGAAGCGTCAGTCACCCTAAAGGTGTTGGTGGTGGTTCCGGTTGGGAACGTGGAGCCGCTAGGCAACCCCGCTATCTGCGTAGTAGTGGACGCACAATTATCGGTGCCCACGGGAGCGACATACGTGACCACTGCTCCATTAACTGCAGCGTCGAAGTCGGCAATGATGTTGGCCTGACAACTGATTGTCGGCGGTGTGTTATCTACAACCGTGACTATCTGGTTCGCCGATGACGTATTGCCATGAGCATCGGTTGCCGAATAGGTAAGGGTAGTAGGACCGACCGGGAAGAAGTTCCCGGCAGGTACTCCACCGCGCGTCACCGGACCCACGCCAGAACAATTGTCGGTCGCCGACCCGGTCCCGAGCGTGCCGTTTAGATCAGTGACGGTGACACCGCATGACGTAGCACCCGGACCAGTGAATAGCGTAACCGGTCCCGGTGGTGTGACCACTGGTGGTGTGTTGTCGATCACTGTAATCGTCTGCACAGCACTGGCCATGTTATTGGAGGGGTCTTTGGCCGTAAAAGTCCGCGTAATCACCAGCGGACTGGCAGTCGTCCCAGCACCACCGTTGTCCGTTTGGGCTACGGTTACAGTTACGCTGCAGTTGTCGGAAGCTGTCGCCTGGTTGGGATTAGCTGCCGGCACCTCGCTGGCGCATTGATAAGTTGCGTTGGCCGGAGCGGTAATGGTCGGCGGTATTGCAGGGCTTTCCAGTACAGTAACTAGCTGGGTCCCAACCGTCGTATTGTCGGCCGCATCCCTTGCCGTATAGGTAACGATCGTCGTTCCGGTCGGGAAGACAAAGCTCTCGCACGTTCTTCCCGGATCTCCTGGAATTGGACAAGCGACCCTGGGAACACCCGTGCGGGTGATATCCACTGAAGCTGTGCAATTGTCAGTAGCGGTTGCCACACCCAGCTCGTCATCAAGCGTTGCCGAGCAGGTA
>JBGPYG010000424.1:0-2819 GCA_041493085.1 Pyrinomonadaceae bacterium
CGTCGTTCCCCTGGCCACAAATCCCGGCAACAGCGCTTACCTCCTGAACATTCTTGGCGAAATCGAAAACGGCATAACGGCCCGGCGACCACTTTGGCATCTGGAAGTCCAGGGATTCCGTTGTCGAATCCTGCGGCAACTCGACTTCAATGACCACTTCAAACAAGTGCGAGACCGGCCGCGACATCGATAGACGATAGGTGACCGAGCGCAGCGGCCTGTCCGTTTGAGCGCTTGAGACAGCACTCGCCGAAACAAGCAACAACAAAACAAGCACCAGGCGTCGGAGGAAAACTTGTCGAAGAATGCGATTCATTGAATGTGTCCCACTAATAGAATCGGATGGCTTAAATGCCGGGCAGCAATTGCGGATTATGTTGGTTTTCAGGAAAGGCTGTCAAAGAGTGCCGAGCTTCTCTGTGGCCAGTATTCAATTAGAGTAATCTCAGGGTTGGGAAGGTGGGCTCGCCCCCGCTCTTCTTTGCGAAGCCAGCAGCGGGGGCAAGCCCACCTTCCCAACCCTGAGACTCCCTTTCTGGAGTGCTCCGCTTGCAAGCTTTCCCTAGTTGAACTATTAATCACTCAACATGCCTGCAACCGAACGTCTCTACTACGGCGATTCTCATCTGATCGAGTTTGAAGCGCTGGTCACCGACAAAACTGATCGCGTCAGCGGCTGGACCGCAGTGACGCTTGACCGCACCGCTTTCTATCCAACCGGGGGCGGTCAGCCAAGCGATACGGGAACGCTCGACGGCAATCGAGTCATCGAGTGTATAGACGATGAGGAAAACGGAGTGCTGCATGTCATTCAGGGACGCGCGCCGGAAGTGGGCACGACCGTCAAAGGAAGAGTTGATTGGCCGCGCCGCCTCGATCACATGCAACAACACACCGGCCAGCACATTCTCTCGCAGGCTTTCGTCACTCTTTTCAATGCGCCGACGCGAGGGTTTCGTGTCCTGGACGACGCATGCGAGATCGATGTCGAATTGACTAACCCCACCAATGAACTAATCGAACGCGCGGTTGAGTTGGCGAATAACGTTATCTGGGAAGACCGCGAAGTAACGATCAAAAGCGCGACGCCGGAAGAAGCAGCTCGGCTGCCTTTGCGAAAAGAGCCCTCCCGCGATGGTGAATTGAGGCTGATTGAAATTGAAGGCTTCGATCTAACTCCCTGCGGCGGCACTCACGCTTATCGGACGGGTGAAGTTGGAATGATCGCGGTGCGCACGTGGGAACGCGCCAAAGGACTAACGCGGATAGAGTTTGTCGCCGGCACACGCGCGCTTGCCGATTACCGGCGCGCAAACAAGACCGCACGCGCGGTTGCCGCTCTCTTCAGCGCCAGTCGCGATGATGCACCAAAGCTCACCGCTCGTGTGCTTGAAGAGAACAAGGAACTTCACCGGCGCGTTCGGGCGCTTGAAGAAGTTGCCGCTCGGGTCGAGGCTGACGAACTGCTCGCCAGCACTTCGGCTGGAGTGGGAGATACAGACTCTGCGCATAGTGGAGCTTCGAACACAAGAGTCATCGCTCGGATTTTTGACAACCGGGATGGGGAGTCACTGAAACGCCTCGCGCTGGCGCTCGTCGCGCATCCTCAGATGATCGCTCTGCTTGGCTCTCGCAATAAAGAAGCGGCTCGCTTGGTCTTTGCCCGTTCGGCGGATTCCTCCGGCGACATGAATGCGCTTATGCGGGCAGCGTGCGCGATACTCGACGGCCACGGCGGAGGAAAATCTGACCTGGCGCAAGGGGGCGGGAAGAATGTTGAGAAGCTCAGCGATGCACTCGACGTAGCAACCCGCGCTTTGCCCGGAGAGTAACGAATCCACAGATTTCGCTGATTCCAGCGATTACATAATTGACCAATCAGAAGGCCAGCGGGCTTGCAGCATCTCCGATCCAACTTTCTGGATCTTTCTGAAACCCGTGTAATTTGCAACCCGGGTAATTTGCAAAACTGTCGATACTCATAACTCTAAACTTGAAACCCGAAACTCGAAACTGTATTCTCTTCCGCGTGGGGCAGTAGCTCAGTTGGCAGAGCGCCGCGTTCGCAATGCGGAGGCCAGGAGTTCGACCCTCCTCTGCTCCACCAATAACCCCGCCGCTTTCAAATATTTACAGCCGGAAGTTTATTGACCCTCTCTTTCTTTTGTGACGCCGTTGTGACGCGGCTGCGAGAAATCCATGCGCGAAGGATTCGCCTCAGTGTGGAAGCATGTGAAAATCCTAAGAAAGTCGTGGTTGCTGCAACTTGTCCTACTTGCTATGTCAAGAAAATGCGCAGACCCAGAACGCGCAACGTGGAGGTCAGGGATTCGAATCACGTGCGATTCGCTTTAGCCTAAGCCTGTGCCAATTGATTGATCGTTCCTTGCCTTAAGGCGAGGTCAACCGTCGGCGGATTGTCATGAGGAGCGGTCTTCAAGCTGCAGGTTGCTCAGCAGATGCGGGGCAACTGTTCGCCGGTGAACATGTCCACCACCCGATTGGCGCCGATGCGGCTCTTCATGATAACGGTCCCGGGTAAGTCGTTGGCAACGTTACCGATCACGCGGGCGTCGTAACCAAGCGAGTGAGTGTTCATTACGCTGCGAGCGAGTTCGGCGTCTGGCGCGGCCACAAAGGCGACGAATCGTCCTTCGTTGGCGAGATACAGGGGATCAAACCCGAGAATCTCACAGGCGCCTTGCACGTCTCCGCGCACCGCGATCGTTGCTTCATCGATCCAGATGCTCACCGAACCGGCTTCGGCTATCTCGACCAGCGCACTGGCCAGCCCGCCGCGGGTTAGATCGCGGAGGCAG
>JBGPYG010000151.1:0-8252 GCA_041493085.1 Pyrinomonadaceae bacterium
CTCATCAATCGCGACTATCCCGTTATCGCTCACGCAGCGCGCACGATCTCCACGCCAATCCTACGCAATATGGGAACCATCGGCGGCAACCTGCTTCTCGACACGCGCTGCAACTACTATGATCAGAATTACGAATGGCGCAAAGGTATAAACTTCTGCCTGAAGAAGGACGGCGACGTTTGTTGGGTGGCGCCGGGAAGCTCGAAGTGCTGGGCGGTGCAATCGTCGGATTTGGTGCCGGTGATGGTGGCGATTGGCGCAAAGTTTCGTTTGACTTCAACGCTGGGTGAACGAATGATCGACGCAGCAGGGTTCTACAACGACGACGGCATCGACTATTTGAAGAAACGGCCGGACGAGTTGCTGGTGGATATTCACTTACCTCCGCTCAATGGCTGGCGAGCGTCTTATCAAAAGCTGCGCCGCCGAGGCGCCTTCGACTTTCCTGTTTTGGGAGTTGCTGCGTGGATTCAAGTGGACGAAGGAAAAAACCATGCGGGCGGGACGCCCGCGGTCCCAGTAAAAGACGCCCGGATAATTCTCGGCGGCATCGCGCCATCGCCGGTGGAGGTGAAAGAAGCTGGCGCGGCGCTGATTGGCCACCCACTCGATAACGAGCACATCCAAGCCGCTGCCGAAGCTGCTTACGTAAAAGCTCGGCCGCTCGACAATACCGACTTCGTCATGAATTGGCGCAAACAGATGACGCGCCAGTACACGCTGCGCGCCCTCGAAGACTTGCGCGCATAAATAAACCACAAAGGCAGGAAGGCACTAAGAAATTCATAAGAGGGTTTGAGTCTTTGTGTCTTCGTGTCTTTGTGGTTATCTTTCCCTTGTGGAAGATATCGCCGCCATCGTACTCGCCGCCGGGCGCTCCCGGCGCATGGGCGCTTTTAAGCCTCTACTTCCCTTCGGGCCGAAAACCGTAATTGAAACGTGTATCGATAATTTAAGCGGCGGCGGTATTGAGAAGATTGTTGTCGTGGTCGGACAGGGTCCTCGCGCAGACGAACTGAAGGATCATCTCCAGAACCTTCACCTAGTATTCGCTATCAATCCGGATCCTCACAGCGAGATGAGCGATTCAATCGCCTGTGGCGTTCGCGCGCTTCCCGAAACAACAAGAGCGTGCATCATCAATCCGGTTGACCATGCCGCCGTTCCTTCTGAAGTGATCACGCAACTAATTGACGAGTGGATGAGAGGCGCGCTGCTGGTTAAGCCCACCTGGAACGAACGCGGCGGACATCCGGTGCTAGTCGATCTTGGCTTTCGCAATGAGCTACTGAGCCTCGATCCTGATGGTGGCCTGAAAGCCTTCTTCAGCGCCCATCACAAGCAGGTCAAGCGCATTCCAGTCAAATCGAATTATATTGCGCGCGACCTGGACACGTGGGATGATTACCGCGCTTTGCACCAGGAGGTCTTTGGCGTGCCGCCGCCGGCACTACTTTCTCGGCAGCGGCGGTAGAAACAAGCACAAACTTGACTGTTTGCATTACATTCGCAGGGTTATCAGGATGTCCAACTAAAAGGCTGCACCACTCATCTAACGCACTGCCCCACCCTTTGGGTCCGGGCAAAGGAGAGTAAATGTTTCTGATGAATCGAAAACCCCTAGCCTTGTTCTTACTGGTTCTGCTGGGCTCTTCGCTGGTGCTGGCCCAGAACCACGGATCGGCCCAGGTCGAGTTTTCGCTGCGCTCAATTGACGGTCAGACGATCACCTCCGCTAGCCTGCGCGGAGAAGTTGTGGTGCTGGCTTTTGGCGCCTCCTGGTTGCCGCTGTCAAAGGCTCAGCTGCAGAGTGTTAGAAAACTTGCGGACGAATACAGCGACCGCGGCGTAGTAGTCTATTGGGTAAGCACTGAGTCGGAGGATCCGAAGTCGAAGAACTTCGCGAGCGATGAACAACTGAAAGCGTTTTCCGAGAAGTATGGTCTCAATGTCACCGTGCTGCGCGATCCTGATGGCACGACCTCGAAGAAGCTGGGGGTCGATCAGTTGCCCTCAATAGTCATTATCGACAAGCAGGGCAACGCGAGCGAGCCGATTGGCGGCCTGGATCCAAACGGCAACCTCGCGGACCAACTCGCTTCCCGCCTCGACAAGGTTCTCTGATCAAGTTCTTTTGAGAAATAACGATTCAGGCCGCCATTCTGCAGGGCGGCCTTTTCGTTTGCGCGGAGGCCAAGTCAACCGCCAAGACGCCAAGAGCGCCAAGAGGTCAGAGATCAGCGGTCAGAGAACAGAGGTCAATCAAACTTATGCTTTAGTTCGTAACGTCAGAAGGGGGTTCTATCGGACCAGATGATCTCTGACCTCTGACTTTCTGACTTCTGACCTCTGACCTCTGACCTCTGACCTCCGCCCTCTGCCCTTGCCCTTGCCCCACACGACAGAATCTAATAACTTGCTAGCGCCGTCTTGGCTGGTTCACTCGTATGACTTTCAAGCTGATTAATCCCGCATCACTCGGCGCACCGAGAGGCTACTCGAATGGCGTTTTGACGGAGACTGGCGGGAGATTGCTATTCGTTGCGGGCCAGGTCGGCTGGGACAAAGAGCAAACGATCGTCAGCGAACACTTTGTCGAACAATTCGATCGCGCGCTCGAGAATGTTATTGCTGTCGTCACTGAAGCCGGCGGGCGTCCGGATCAGATCGCGCGGCTGGCTATCTATGTTACCGATAAGCAGGAGTACAAACTGAGTCTGAGAGAAGTTGGCGAAACTTACCGCGCTCGTATGGGAAAACATTTTCCAGCGATGGTGCTGGTTGAAGTGAAGGGCCTGATCGAGGATAAGGCGAAAGTTGAAATTGAAGCGGTTGCTGTTTTGAACCCGTAACCTTAGGCGTCTGATTGATGTTTACTCAGAAGAGTTTTCTTTACGAAAAGAGTGCGAATGGCGTGGCCACGATCACGCTCAATCGCCCCGAGCGGCTCAACGCGTTAACTTTCGAAGTCTATCGCGAGCTGACCGACACGTTTGCGGCGTTAAGAAGTGAAACTGACGTGCGCGTCGTTGTGATCACAGGTGCAGGCCGGGCTTTCTGCTCGGGTGGCGACGTGCACGACATTATTGGCGAACTTTTCAAACGCGATATGGAGGGCTTGCTCGAGTTTACGCGCATGACTTGCGAGCTGGTGCGAAACATTCGCGCGCTGCGCAAACCGGTCATCGCGAGTCTTAACGGGACCACCGCCGGCGCCGGTGCCTGCATCGCGCTCGCGTCAGACCTGCGCATTGCGTCCGAGGAAGCGAAGATTGCTTTCCTGTTTGTGAAGGTGGGGCTGTCCGGCGCCGACATGGGCGCGGCGTATCTGCTGCCGCGAGTGGTTGGGCTGGCTAAGGCCACGGAACTGCTTTACACGGGCGACTTCATTTCCGCAGCGGAAGCAGAACGAATAGGACTCTACAATCGCGTCGTCCCCGCAGATCAACTGGCGGAGTCCACACGCGAACTCGCTGAGCGTCTGGCGCGAGGTCCGGCGTTCGCGCTCGCCAAAACCAAAGAGTTACTTGACCGCGAGGCCCATATGAATTTGGATGCGGCACTGGAATGCGAGGCGCAGGCCCAGGCTATTTGCATGCAGCATCCCGATTACCGCGAAGCGTATGAAGCGTTCGTCGCGAAGCGAGCACCCCGGTTTGAATAATTTTGGAGCGCGGTGGCAAGCGCAGCGCGACACCGCTTTGGCTTTAAGGCATTTACTTTGGAATCAATAAAAGCACCTTCAGCCAGGGTTCCGTGGCCTCATGCCCCTGTTCACCGCCTTTCAGCAAGCGGAACTTACTTTCTAACTGCCGGCACGTATCATAAGGAACACATTTTTCGCGGAGCTAGTCGGCTTCGAGTCTTGCATCGCGGTTTACTGACCGTGGCTCAGAAGTTCGGTTGGAGTTTGGAAGCCTGGTCGGTATTCTCGAACCACTATCACTTTGTCGCACACTCGCCTCAATCAGAGAACGACGCGAGTAGTCTCTCCCAAATGCTGGGCCTTCTTCACGAGAAGACCGCCAAATGGATTAACAAACTTGATGAGTGCAAAGGGCGCCAGGTTTGGCATAACTTCTGGGAAACGCGGCTGACTTACGAGAAGTCCTATTTTGCCCGACTAAATTATGTACATCAGAACCCCGTGAAGCACGGTCTGGTGCCGGTGGCTAACCAGTATCCCTGGTGCTCCGCGGGATGGTTCGAGCGAACCGTACGACCCGCCCAGGTTAAAACAATATACGCTTTTAAGTTGGACAAAGTGCGAGTATATGATGAATATGACGCTGCGCCGGAGTGGTAGGTAGATCAACCAAAGCGCCGTCGCCGCTACGCTCTGCCGGCGCACTCCAAAGTTATGGATAAGTTCATCGATCAGCTTCCCTTCTTCACGCCCGAGCATCGCACGCTGGCGGCGGACATGGAGTCGTTTGTCGAGCTCGAGATTGAGCCGCGAGCGAGCGAAGAGCGGGACGTAGATGCTCGCCTTCGCGAATACGTCGGCGTGCTAGCTAAGGCGGGAGCGCTGGAATATGCAGTGGCCTCGCCTGGCACAAAACTGGACGTGCGCGCTCTCTGCTTAATTCGCGAGGCGCTCGCTTACTCTTCCGCGCTTGCGGATCTCGCTTTCGTCATGCAGGGCCTGGGGACATATGCCATCAGCCAGGCCGCCCCGGAGCATGTGCGCGATTTTTGGATATCGCGCGTAGTTGAAGGAAAGGCGATCGCAGCGTTTGCCCTGACCGAGCCTGACGCCGGCTCCGATGTTGCCGCGATCAAAACCACTGCGCAGCGTGACGGGGATGCTTATGTGATCAACGGCCACAAACGCTTCATCTCCAATGCCGGCGTTGCCGATTTCTATACCGTGTTTGCAAGAACAGGCACCGATGCCAACGGCCGGGCCTCGCTGTCCGCGTTTGTCGTTGGCGCGAAGGTGCCCGGCTTCAGCGTGGTGGAGCGCACGGCAATGATCGCGGCGCATCCGATCGGAGAAATTGAATTCCAGGGTTGTCGGGTGCCGGCGGAAGAGATGGTGGGAGCGGAAGGCGATGGATTTCTTTTAGCCATGCGAACCATGGACACTTTCCGCGCAAGCGTTGGCGCTGCGGCGTGCGGCATGGCGCGGCGTGCAGTTACTGAGGCGGTACGCTATGCGAAAACCCGTAAGCAATTTGGTCGTCCACTCGCCGAGCATCAACTGATTCAGGAGAAGCTTGCGGACATGATTACCGAGCTCGACGCTGCGAGACTTTTGGTCTACCGCGCCGCGCATCTGAAAGACACAGGAGCCGCGCGCGTTACCCGCGAGGCGAGCGAGGCAAAGCTTTACGCAACGGAAGCAGCCTGCCGGATCATAGATAGTGCGGTGCAGATTCACGGCGGCTCGGGACTCGTGCGCGGTAGCGTGGTGGAAAGACTTTATAGAGACGTTCGCGCGCTGCGAATTTACGAAGGCACCTCGGAGATACAAAAGCTCATCATTGCGAGCCAGCTTTTGAAGGAGTAGGACAGACATCCCTGTCTGTACGCATTCGTAGGGGCACGGCATGCCGTGCCCTTACCAACAATCAACGATGAAACTCAACATCATCGGCGGCGGGCCAGCGGGAATGTATTTCGCGATCCTGATGAAGAAGGCCGACCCGGCCCATGAGATCACGGTTTTCGAACGTAATGGGCCGGACGATACGTTTGGCTGGGGCGTGGTGTTTTCCGGAAAGACGCTCCGGAATCTGCGCGCCGCCGACGCGGAGTCACATGCTGAGATCACCCACGCGTTTGCGGCGTGGGACAATGTTGATGTTGTTCACAGGGACAGTAAGATCTCCATCCATGGCAACAGCTTTTCCGGTATTGCCCGCCTGCAACTTCTCAAGATTCTCCAGCGACGCTGCGAACAACTTGGCGTCGAATTGCTGTTTCGGACTGAAGTCCCCGATGTGGATTCGCTGCGCACGAACTGCGATCTATTGATAGCTGCCGATGGTGTTAACAGCACCGCCAGAAAACAATTCGCGGATCACTTCGTCCCCAATTTAGATGTGCGACCGAATCGTTACATCTGGTACGGGACGAATAGATTGTTCCACGGCCTGACGTTGACCTTTCGAGAAAACGAAGCGGGCGTCTTCGCCGCCCACTCTTACAAGTTTAACAAAACCACCAGCACGTTCATTATCGAGTGTGGCCAGGCAACGTGGGACACCGCGGGCTTCTCCGCGATGAGCGACGACGAAACACGAGTTTACCTCGAGAGTGTTTTTGCAAAGGATTTGGACGCCCAGCCGTTGTTATCAAACAATTCGAAATGGATCAATTTCCTATTGGTAAAGAACCAAAAGTGGTTTTTTGAGAATGTGGTAATGCTTGGCGATGCGCTACACACAGCACACTTCTCGATTGGATCGGGCACGAAACTCGCGCTTGAGGATGCCATCGCACTCTTCGAATGTTTTAGCCGGACGGAGACTGTAGCCGCTGCGCTTGGAGAATTCGAGTCAAGAAGAAAGCCGGTCATCGAAGAATATCAAGCGGCTGCCTACGAAAGCATGCGCTGGTTTGAAAACGCGCGGCAGTACCTGAACCTGAGTCCGATTGAATTGGCTTATGCGCTGATGATGCGCAGCGGGCGAGTGGATTACGAGGATCTGAAACGCCGCGATCCGGATTTCATTGCGCGCTATGAGGCCGAGCGCAATTCGAATACTGGGACCGCGGGCGTCCCGCCCGCATGACTTGCGCGATCACCGAGATGTCAGAAAATCAGCTCCTTAGCTGGCTGCCTCCAATACATTTGTGCGAGTTCGGTCACCTGGCAATGGCGGGCGGGACGCCCGCGGTCCCAGTATCCAGTTACGCTTTCCAGTCAGGAGCGAGTAGTCGTCTCCGCCCTTCATCGACCGTCGCAATTTCCGGTTCGTCCAGTTCAAAGCGATCCCAGAGCTTGCAGGTAACTGGTCGATGGGCCTGGTCGAGCGCCTCGCAGTAGTTGGTGTAAGTGCAGCGCCTGACTTCATCGCCCCGCCCCAGTTTCACTTTAATAAACCAGTCAGGATCGGCAAGCGCCTGACGAGCGAGACCAGCGATGTCCGCCTGGCCCTGTTGCAGAATCATCTCGGCTTGTTCGAAAGTACCAATGCCTCCAGTCGCTACAATCGGCGTTTTGAATCCGGCGTTGTTAACCGCGCGCTTGACAGCCGCAACCAAAGGAACACTGCGCCCGAAAGGCCCCGTCTCATCGGAAAGAATCGTCGGCATACACTCGTAGCCGCTCTGCCCCGTGTAAGGATAGACCGCCTGCCCGACTTTCGGCTGTTGCGCATCTTCAAACTTTCCGCCTTTCGAGAGCGAAAGAAAATCAAAGCCAGCACGAGCAAACTCAACTCCGAAATAGCTCGCATCCTCAACCCGGTTGCCACCGGCGATTACTTCGTCACCTAAAAACCGCACGCCGACGACGTAATCATTTCCCACCGTTTTGCGCACCGCTTGATAAACTTCGAGCGGCAAGCGTATGCGATTTTCGCGCGCGCCGCCGTAGCCGTCAGCGCGATCATTAAGTGCACTCAGAAAACCCGCCATCGTGTAGGCGTGGGCGTAATGCAGTTCGACGCCATCAAAACCCGCTTCGCGCGCCCGGCGAGCGGCTTCAGCAAAAATGCCCGGCAGGACCTGTGGCAAATCGCGGACGTGCGGCAAATGTACGTCAGTCACGTGTTCGCGATAACCAAAGTGCAGTGATTCCAACTCGCGCGCATCGAGTATCCGTTCCACTAAGTCATCCGGAGCGGCCTTAAGAAATTCCCGCACCTCCCCACCGGCTGCATCGAGCCACGCGGAGTCGGCTGTAATTTCCGCCAGCGCCTGGCGATGGCGTTCGGTGATTTGCAGGAAGCGACCGAAGTATTTCTCTCTTTCCGGGCGACGCTTCACGGAGAGGAAGTCGATGATTTGAATAAAGAGTTTGGTCTGACCCTCGCTCGCCTCTCTGACACCTTCAACCAGCTTGCGGAGTCCGGGGATAAACCGATCGTGACCAATGCGCAGCAAAGGGCCGCTGGGAATGTCGCGAACACCGGTCGCTTCAACGACCAAAACCCCGGGGTGTCCTTTCGCGAAACGTCGATACCAATCAAGGTTCTCCTGCGTAACGAAGCCGTCTTCGGTGGCGCGCCAGGGCACCATCGCCGGCACCCAGGTGCGACTTTCAGCCTCGATCGGTCCGATTTTTATCGGTTCGTAAAGCA
>JBGPYG010000265.1:0-5837 GCA_041493085.1 Pyrinomonadaceae bacterium
AGGCTTTCCGTTGTTAATCAGCGTCGCTTCGGCTGTGCTGGGAGTGGGAGTCTCTTCGATAGTTGGAATCATCAGCGGCCTTTGGCCGGCCTGGCGCGCGGCGCGCCTCGATCCGATTGAAGCGCTGCGGTCGGAGTGAGGATGAGCAAACAGCAAACAGCAGACAGCAATCAGCCGGAGAAAAAACTTTGCAGTTGGCCGCTGATTCCTAACTACTTTTTGGCTGTTTACTGTTTGCTGTTTGCTGATTACTAATCCATGCGATTTGACGACATCAAAGAATCCGCCCTGATGGCTTTCGACACGTTGCGCACTAACAAGCTGCGTTCGTCGTTGACCATACTCGGCGTCAGTGTCGGGGTGATAACCGTCATCTTTATGGTGTCGATCATCCAGGGACTAAACAAGGCGTTCGCGGATCAGGTTGAGTCGCTGGGTTCAAATACGATCTTTGTTTCCAAGTTTGACCCCACTTTTGGTCGTCCGCCCGGACCGGAAGAGATCCACCGAAAGGATCTCACGATGGACGATGCCGAGGCGCTGCGTCGCGAGGCTCCCTCAATCGCCGGCGTCTCGCCAATCCATCGCATGATTGCTGTGACGGCGCGCTACCAGGACAAACAAACTGACACTCCGATTCTTCTGGGCGTCACGCCTTACTACGAGTTCGTGCATACACAGTATGTGGCGCGTGGTCGTTTCATTAAGGATTTCGACATGGATAATCGCGACAACGTCTGCATCGTCGGAGTGGACGTTGCGCACGCTCTGTTCCCGTACGAAGATCCGATCAACAAAGACATAAGGATCAACGGGAACCCTTATCACGTCATCGGGGTAATGGAGCCGCTCGGGAATTTCTTCGGCCAGTCGCGCGATAATTCCATTTTTATTCCCGTCAGCACCTTCGATAAGTACTACCCCGACCGCCCCTTCCCGGAAGTGGTCTTCTTCATCATCGTTCGCCCGCAATCTCGTGCGTTTGTAAAACCAGCGGTTGACGAGATAACCGACATCCTGCGCCGCCGGCGGCGCGTGCCGTTGGGGGCGCCTAACAATTTCGGCATCTCGTCGCAGGATGGGCTGCTGGATATTTACAATCAACTTACCGGCGCCACGGCCCTGGTGCTCACTGCAATATCATTTGTTGCCTTGATGATTGGCGGCATCGGCGTGATGAACATCATGCTGGTGTCCGTGACCGAACGTACGAAAGAGATTGGCGTGCGCAAAGCTGTGGGGGCTACACGCATGAATATACTCTCGCAATTTTTGATCGAGGCAGTGGTGTTAACTGCGATTGGCGGTCTGGCCGGGCTGGCGGTGGGCGAATTGCTGGCTTTCCTGATCAATAAGTATTCGCCGCTGCCTGCTTATGTGCCGATCTGGGCGATCGCGGTCGGCATTGGCGTTTCGGCTGCGGTAGGAATAGTGTTCGGCTTATGGCCGGCATGGAAGGCTGCGAGACTCGATCCGATCGAAGCACTGCGCTGGGAATGAGTTTGGGGTGCGCCGGCAGAGCGAAGCGGCGACGGCGCTTTGGCTTTATCAGTCACTCACGATCCAAAGCGGTATCGCACTACGCTTGCCACCGCACTCCAAATGGAGTCTGAACGGGTCATTGCAACCAAAATGACGAGCAAACCGTAGTAACTAAGCTGTGAAATTCATAGAGACTCTCAAACTTGCGATCGCCGCGATCTGGGCACACAAGCTGCGCTCGGCGCTCACCCTCCTTGGTATGATCATTGGTGTGACCGCCTTCGTGGTCGTGGTCTCGCTCATACAGGGGTTCAACAAATACATCGATGAAAAGATTGCGGGTATTGGCTCCAAGTCGTTCACTGTCCAACGATTCAATTTCGAAGATTTTAAGGACCTCGACACCATAGCCGCGGCCCAGCGAAGGAACAAGGAACTTACGCTGGACGATTACGAGTACTTGAAAGCGAGAGCTGCGTTAATTGACAAGGTTGGCGCGAAGGCTCGTGCCAGCCGGTCGCTCGTAAAGCGTGGTTCCAAATTGGTTGAGGACGTGCCTGTGGATGGCGCGATGCCGGTCATCAGCGAGATCGATAACATCGATGCGGCTGAAGGGCGTTACTTCACAGACAGCGAAAACGATGGCGCGATGCGCGTGGCTTTCATTGGCATGGACGTCGCCACCGCGCTTTTCCCCGCGGGCGAGTCAACCGCCATTGGCGAAGAGATCAATGTTGCGGGGTTGCCCTATCGCATCATCGGCATCGCCGCAGCGAAGGGAACGGTCTTCGGCATTCCACAGGACAACTTCATAACATTGCCACTCAAGACTTATGGGAACAACTTCGGCGGCTTCACTCGCAACCGCCTGCTCTACTTCGAAGCGACGTCAAAGACTGACGACACTTTCAAGGATTCCGTCGATGAAGCCAGATTCCTGTTGCGCTCGCGCCGTCATCTGAAGCAGGAAGACAAAGACAACTTCGGCATTGTTACGCCCGACGCGATCACCGGATTTCGCGACCGCCTGCTTGGCCCCACTTACCTCGTAGCTGTCGCGGTGCCGGGCATTGCACTGCTTGTTGGTGCGATCGTTATCATGAACATCATGCTGGTGTCAGTCACGGAAAGAACCAAGGAGATTGGCATACGCAAGTCGCTCGGGGCTCGCAAGATCGATGTTCTTAAACAGTTTTTGGTTGAAGCAGTGACGCTTTCGGCGATTGGTGGCGCCATCGGGGTACTCCTCGCCTGGATTATCGGGATGATCATGACGGCAATCTTTTTTCCAACGTATCTGTCCATCGGAGCAATTTTGTTTACGATATGTGTTTCCGGTGGAGTTGGCGTACTCGCCGGAGTCTTTCCCGCGTGGAAAGCCGCGCGGCTTGATCCGATCGAGGCCCTGAGAGCTGACTAATGAAATTTCACAGGCGGTCTTTTGTAACGCAAACTGTTAGTTTGCGGAGTCGTTGTTGTCACAGACTATCGGTTTGCGAATCGGGTCCGCAAACTAACAGTTTGCGTTACACCGGAGTGGTCAAGCTATGAAGCTATTTCGCAGCGACATCTACGAAAACCTGAAGATGGCACTCGACACCTTGCGCGCCAACAAACTGCGTTCGTTTTTGACAGTCTTTGGCGTGATGATCGGAGTGATTACCGTAATGCTGATCTCCTCAATCATCAGTGGCGTCGATACCGCCGTGAAGAAGGAGCTCGAGTCGTACGGCACCAACTCGATTTTCATCATTAAGTTTAATTCCGGCATTCATATAGGCCGGCTTTCGCGCGAGGAACGAATGCGCAAGGACCTTACCTACGATGACGCGGTGGCCCTGACGCAGTTGCCCGCTGTCGAGCTTTCGGTTCCGTTCCTCGACATCGGCAATAATTTCTTCGGCCAGAAAATCATGGTCAGCAGCCCCGGGAAGACTTCTGCCAACGTAGCCCTGCAAGGCACATTGCCTGACTTCGAACGCGCTGGAACCCAGATTGTTAAGGAGGGCCGATTTTTCACCCAGTACGAGAACGACAACAACGAAGAAGTAGCCGTAATAGGCTCATCCGTTGGTCAGGATTTTTTCCCTTACGGCTCGCCGATCGGCAACGAAATTGCAATTGGTGGACGTCAATTTCGCGTTGTAGGTGTTTTGGAAAAGCGTGAACAGTTTCTTCTTGGCGGCGGCGATGACGATCAGAACAATGTCATTTACGTGCCTTTCAACGTAGCGCGCAAACTCAAACCCAGCTCCAATGATGTCTACATTCTGGCCGTGGCGCGCAAGGGTATGATGGACGAAGCCACGGATCAGATTACGGATCTACTACGAGTGCGCCGGCAAGTTCCTTTCGGCAAACCCGATAACTTCGGACTGCAAACCGCCGAACTGTTCCTTAGTAACTTCCGCTCAATCCTGAGCGGCGTGGCCATTGCGATGGTGGTAGTTTCCTCAGTTGGCCTGATGGTGGGTGGCATCGGCGTCATGAACATAATGCTCGTTTCCGTAACCGAGCGAACGCGTGAGATTGGCGTGCGTAAAGCCATCGGCGCGCGCCGCAGCGACATCATGTGGCAATTCCTGATCGAAGCCGCGACGCTCACCGGCTTCGGAGGTCTCGTCGGGCTCTCGATTGGCTGGCTCCTGACTTTCCTGCTACGCCTGGTGCTGCCGTCTTACGTACCGCTCTGGGCGCCCATCGGTGGCTTTGTCGCGAGCGTAGGCATTGGCTTGATCTTTGGCATCTGGCCCGCATGGAAGGCCGCACGCCTCGATCCTATTGAGTCGCTCAGATATGAGTAAGGTTTTTGTAACGCAAACTGTTAGTTTGCGTCGCTTCCCTTCAGGCAACCATCAAGAAATAAGGGCCACAGCAATTAGCTGCGGCCCTCTATTTCTATCTCCAAAAGGGCCAGCTCGACGCCGCCTCGCAAACTGACAGTTTGCGTTACGAAGAGTTAGGAGATAAAGCTTGCGAACAGCGTAGCGAATATCATCCCAAGGATCACAGCCAAAACCCACAAGGTTATAGCAACTCCCCACGCAGTATTGGAACTGACTTTTTGGCCGGCACTGGCTAAACCTTTGGCCTTTAACCAGAGGCCGTAAAAGGATAGCAAGCCGATGGCAGTACCAAGTGAAAAGAGCGCGGGATGATCTGCCGGCGAGAACAATATTCCCAGATTCTCCGCCCGGAGCAGAGTCTCCTGTCCCAGGATGGGGTGAACATCATCCGGGTCTTTGGCAAAGAGAATGACTAAACTAAGGAGCTTGGAAATTACGGTGATCGGCACGTATGAATAAAGCACTGCCGCGAACGCTTGCCAAAAATTGATGCGGCCCCCGAACGCAAGTACTCCCAAAAAACACAGCGCAGCAACAAAGGAAGCAAAAACGAAAACTCCTACAAAGCTTTTCGCGGCCGTCTGAATCCTTTGGACTGGCTGCTTTGCTTGTTGCAAAGCATCCTCCTTCGCTTGCTCCATTCGATCCGCTGGAGGCTTTATGGGGCTCTGCTCCATCTTCTCAAAAGCGTAGTTCACGATGCGCTCTGGAGTAAGCCGCTGCACAAAGGCCGCAAAGTAAGCAGCATTGCAAACAGCTATGACCAAAAACGCCGCGAGCCAATAAGGGTGCGCCCGTAGGTTTCTAAAGACGCGACCGGGTTCATAAAAAATGGCGGCAAGTTTTCCCACTGCCGACATTGGCGGCTCGTCCGTTGCCGTTGTTTGCGGGAGCCGGATGAAGCTGAAAGCAAAAAGCAGTGCGCCCCAAAAGGCGAAGGCGATCCCGGTGCCAAGTCCGCCAGGTAGAAGCTTCGCAATGCCGGCTGCCAGGACGATTAGACCGACGACAAATAAACCGATGGCGACAGGGCGCAGTTTGGTAGGTCGAGGCGCGGCCGGCTCTGGTTGCGGCGCCACCGGGGGTGGTGGCGCTTGAAACTCACGGTTGGGATCGCTCATGTTGTTTATCCTCCGATGTTAGAGGACGGGGAGAAAACAGTCCGTCCGATGCAGAAGCCCCAAGCGTTGGCGCGGGCGTTGTTGGGAAAGCTTAATACGTTCCAATGCGTTGTCATGTTTCACGACTCTGGCGCGAGGAAAGCCACGCCCTCCCTCACGGTCGGGATACTGCCCCAGCCTTCGGCGCCGCAGCCCAACCTGAAACGCGAATGCAAGCGACCTCATGGCCCGGTAAAACTTCGCGCAACTCTGGATCAATCCGCGCGCACTCGTCAATAGCTATCGGGCAACGGGTGCGGAAGCGGCAGCCTGACGGCGGATTTATCGGCGTGGGCACATCGCCTTGCAAAACGATGCGCTCGCGTTTCTGTTTGGGATCGGGAATGGG
>JBGPYG010000028.1:0-18626 GCA_041493085.1 Pyrinomonadaceae bacterium
ATCAAAACCAGTACTAAGAGCAGAAGGCCGAAGACGTAAAACGCGGGAGCAATGTTTATCAACTTCCGGTAATCGTTGAAGGCGACTAAGAGCATCGCCACTACGGCAATCCCGAGACCAATGAGTTGCTTCACCCAGTAGTTTTCGGTGGGTTGGGCATTACGAATCTGGATAGTGCCAAAACAGACGATGCCAACCGCCATTAACGCCAGCAGCCAGTCGAAATCGCGCAAACCTCGCTTTTGAATTATCGCTACCATAACTAAAGTGATGAGTAATGAGTCATGAGCAAAAGTCATTACTCGTTTACTCATCACTCATTACTCATCACTGATTCTTCGCTATCTGCGTCTCCGGCTTCTTCTGAGTTTTGTTTTCCGGCTTGGGTGTTTTAGCAACAGGCAAGGCGCCGGGCGGCTCTGCGTTTCGGGTCTTGCGGTAATAAACGTCGTACACGCGACGTACTGCCGGCGCTGCATGCTGACTTCCGAATCCCGAGTTTTCTATTAGCGCGACTATTGCAATCTCGGGTTTGTAAGCCGGGGCATAAGATACAAACCACGCGTGGTCTTTATTTTTCCCCACGTCTTTCCCGAGACCGACAACCTGAGCCGTTCCAGTCTTGCCGGCGATGTCGAAACCGGCCATGCGAATGCTGGCTCCTGTACCGCCGTTGTTAACCACGCCCCACATTCCTTCCACTACGAGGTGATGAATGTCCTCGGGCATTGGAAGCACCTTCGGATTTGGCCGCGTTGAATCAAACGGCTGAAAATTTCGAGCCGGCCTATAGTCCGCCGTGCCGGCTTCGCCTACGGGCTTGAGTTCCTTAAGCAGATGCGGCACGTAAAGCTTGCCTCCGTTGGCGACAGCGGCGATGGTGCGCAGCAAAGCTATTGGCGTTATTACATCGTAGACCTGGCCGAATGAGGCGTAGACGGTATCAATATCTTTCCACTCGGCGTTCTCCCCTTGCGTGCGTTTCTTCAGCTCGCGCGAAGGGGTCATATTGAGAACTTCATTCGGCAGATCGATTCCGGTCCGCTTGTTCAAATCAAACTCATCGACCATGTTCATGATGCCGTCGAGTCCCATCTTCAAACCCAAACGATAAAAGTAACCATCGCAGGACTTCGTAATGGCGGTCTTGAGATCCGGCGTGCCGTGATTGCCCATGCAGCGCGTGAACTTGTTTCCGACCATGATGCCGCCGCCGCACACAAGGTTTGAATTGTCGAGGGTTATCGCGCCCTGTTCCAGTCCCGCGACGGCCATCGGAACCTTCCAGGTGGAACCCGGCATATAGCGGCTTTGCACGGCGCGGTTGATCAAGGGTTTCTGCGGATCATTCAACACCGCCACATATTCGGCGCGTCCTTCCTTGGTGCCAATGCGCGAAAAAAGATTGGGATCGAAGGTCGGGGCAGAGGCGAGTGCGAGGATCTCGCCGTTATTCGGATCCAGCACCACCAACACGCCGCGCTTGGTCGAAGAAGTTCGCAGTTGTTCCTCGGCAGCAGTCTGCAAATCGAGATCAATGGTGGTAACTAAATCCTGGCCAGGTTGCGGTGCAACGGTTTCTATCTCATCCTGAATTCGCCCGCGACTATCGACGATTACTTTTCGGTAGCCGTCCTTGCCGCGCAGGTAGTCGTCGTAAGTTTGCTCGAGACCGCTTTGCCCGATCACGTCTCCAGGCTTTAGTCCTTTGTCTTTGTAGGAAGATTGCTTCAGCTGTTCCGGGCTGACCTCACCCACATAACCAAGCACGTGGGCCAGCATGCCGTTAGCCGGATAGCGACGCTGAGGCTGTTGCTCGACACGCAACTCTGGAAACTCCAATTCGTGTGCCTCCACCCAGGCAATGTCGCCGGGGGAGGCGTCCTGCTTCACCAGGATGGATTCAAAGGCTGGTTGCGATCCGATCTGTTCGAAGCGATCGCGCAAAATGTCGCCGTCAACCGCCAACGCTTCTGAGAGCGGCTTAACCAGAGAAGCGAGTTGGCGATCCCTTAAATCTTCGCGATAGAGAATAACGTTGTAGATTGGGCTGGAATTGACGAGCGGGTTGCCGTCGCGATCAAAGATCACACCGCGGGGCGCCGGTATCGGCAAAAGTCTGATGCGCTGATTCTGGGCAATCTCGGCGTAATACTGACCGCGGACGAGTTGCAGGTAATAGAGTCTGACTCCCAACAGCACAAGCAACAGAACTACAAAGCTCTGCACAATCCAAAGCCGGCTGCGGAGGTTTTGCGAGGTGTCTTCGAATTTCATAAAAACAGAGACCAGAGACCAGAGAACAGAGGTCAGAGAACAGAAGTCAGAGGTCAGAGATCAGAAGTCAAAAATCAGAAGTCAGAGGGATCGCCAAGAAGCCACTGGTGCTGACCTCTGACATCTGATCTCTGACCTCTGTTCTCTGCCTTCTCATCTTCTCTTCAGCGTGCTGGCTCCGCGTCGTGCGCCTTTCCGCCGCGAAGCAAATGTCCGGCGTTGGCGAGCCCGCTCGGAAAAAAGGGAATCAAGCAAATAGAACGCCAGCGTTCCCACGACGGTTGTCCCGATCAACCGGTAAGACATCGTCTGCATGAAAGGCACACTCGGCGTATACCCGAGTGAGCGAACCCAGAAGACGTAGATTGCCGAGTCGATTAAGGTGGCAGCCGCCAGCACCGGAATCCTCAGCAGCGCATTTTCAAGGTTAACGCGGGTAGCGGCAAAATAAATCAAGTAAGCCGTCAGGGTTTTCGAAAACCCCCCCGCTCCAATGAGCCCTCCGCTCGCCGCGTCAATTGCGAGGCCGGCGATGGTGCCGACAATCAGCGCATGCCACGCGTGGCGCTGTAAAGCGATATAAACAACCACAACCAGCGGAAAGTCAATATAGGAGAGTGGGGACCAAACGCCCCTTAGCGACAACTGCAGGATTATGGCGATTGCCAGAGCGGCCGCGATTTTAAGCTGAGGCATTGAAAACAGTGATGAGTGATGAGTGCTGAGTAATGAGTGAAAAGAAATGCTCTGCCTCATCACTCATAACTCATCACTTCCTTACTTCTTCGTCTTGTCTACGTTTGGCAGGGTCTGTTCGGGTGCAGGCCGCTGGGGCGGACGATAAAGCAGCACCGCCACTTCCTCAAGTTGATCCAGCTTTGCCCCGGGTCTTATCAGAATCTGGTGGGGCTGTGTGGCAGTGCCACGCTTTACCTGAACAACCTCACCCACGCTCAACCCCGGCGGATAAATGCCGTCCTGGCCCGTCGTCAAGACGTAGTCGCCAACCTCAACTTTCTCCAGACCTGAGACGTACCGCATTTCAATGAGACCGTTTTCACCAAGGCCTCTTACCGGCCCGAGCGCTCCCGACCCGCCAAGCTGGCCCACGATGGCGCCGGCCGCCGCTTTTTCATCGGTGACCATCATCACTTGTGCTGTCCACGGGCTCAGGGCAATCACGCGACCGACTATTCCGCCGCCCGTTACCACCGGCATGTTAAGAGCTATTCCTGAAGAACTGCCGCGGTCAATCGTAATGGTGTTGAACCAGATGGATGAATCGCGCGCAATGACGCGAGCAGCGATCTGGTCGTAACCAGTCTTTTCCTTCAGATTGAGAAGCCCCTTGAGCCGTTCGTTTTCCTCCCACGTCTGATGCGCGTTTTGCACTTCCAGCCTGGCTTGGGCGAGTTCTTCCTTCAGTCTCTCGTTTTCAAACGCACTCCTGCGAAAGTTAACGATTTGACTGACGAAACTTGTGCCGGCCCCACTGGCGCCCGAAGAGATACTCTGCGCAGGAGAAGCCAGGGCTTGCACCCAAACTCTGATCAGGCGCTGCCTGGTGGCACTGTCTCGCGCGTCAATCGCCATGATCACGAGATTGGTCAACAGGAGTACCACGAGCCAGATGGGCGCGCGCTGTCGAATTTCTTTTTGAGTGCGAGTAGCAGCCATTAGCTAAGAAAGTCCAAAGTCCAATGTCCAAAGTCCAATGTCCAAAACAAACCCGCTATCCTCCTGCCGTCTGCCTCCTGCTCCTGCCTCCTGACGTCACATTCCGCTGGTCATCGTATTTTCCCACTTCACTCGTTTGAGGAGATCGAAGTCAGAAAGCATTTTACCAGTGCCGAGCACAACCGAGGCTAAAGGATCATCAGCCACGGACACGGGCAAGCCAGTTTCAATCGACAGGCGCTTATCAAGGTTCTTCAGCAGTGCGCCGCCGCCTGTCAACACAATGCCGCGTTCGACAATATCGGCCGAGAGTTCTGGCGGGGTGCGTTCCAGCGCCACGCGCACCGCATTAATAATTGTGGCAACAGAGTCAGCCAGTGCCTCGCGCACTTCTTCATCCGACATCGTTATGGTCTTCGGTATACCCTCAATCAAATTTCGACCGCGAACTTCGTAAGACAACGGTTCGTCCAGCGGATAGGCCGAGCCCAACTCAATCTTGATCGTTTCGGCGGTCCTTTCCCCAATCAGGAGATTATACTTTCGCTTGATGTAAGAAATGATGGCTTCGTCCATTTCATTTCCCGCCACGCGCACGGCGCGTGAGTAAACGATGCCGCTCAAACTGATCACCGCAATGTCGGTGGTCCCGCCGCCAATGTCTACTACCATGTTGCCGTGCGGCTCAGTTATCGGCAGGCCGGCGCCGATGGCGGCTGCCATCGCCTCCTCAACGAGGTAAACCTCCGAAGCCTTGGCGCGATACGCGGAGTCTTCAACAGCACGTCGTTCCACCTGGGTGATCTCCGACGGTATGCCAATAACAACGCGAGGACTGACCCAGGTCTTGCCATTGTGGGCCTTGCGAATGAAGTGCTGAAGCATCTTCTCAGTGACTTCGAAGTTTGCGATGACGCCATCTTTCATCGGGCGAATCGCGACGATGTTGCCTGGAGTTCGTCCCAGCATCTCTTTCGCATCACGTCCCACGGCCTCAACCTGGTTCGTGACTTTATTGATTGCCACTATGGAGGGCTCGGAAACGACGATACCTCGTCCCTTGGCATAGACGAGCGTGTTTGCTGTTCCCAAGTCTATGGCTAGATCACTGGAAAACAGGCTGAAAATCGATTTGAAAGCCATTTATTAATCTCTTCCCATGAATGTAAAAATGAGAGCACTGTCGGGTGGGCGCTACGCCGAGGCCACCCGCCTGCAGCCAGCCGTGTGGGATAGTGGCGTTCCCTAATGCTAAACCAATCTTGAACTAACGGCTTTGCCACTTAAATCCGGCAAGCCTCCTGGGCAACCTACCATTCACCAACTACTCGTCGGGCAAGGTCAGACCTAACTCACCAAGATACACTGATCATCGGTCGTTGCGCTATCAAGAAAAGGCTTTTCCGTCGTCTGAGTCCACGATGTCGGTTGGCGAGCTCACTTCGCCCGGAACTTTTGCCTCTCGAGGCAGCGACCTGGAAAAGCGAATGCAGTTTTTATTCGCAGCCTTTGCCTCATACATTGCCGTGTCAGCATAGGCTATCAGCTGTTGCGGCGAGGAGGCGTGTTCCGGAAAGGCGGCGACCCCGAAGCTCGCAGTCAACGAAAGTTTCAAATTACGGCCGGCGTTAAAATGATGGCGCGCGATCTTTTCGCGGATTCGCTCTGCCACGGTCCCGGCAAGTTCTATCTCAGCGTCGGGCAACACAATAACAAATTCGTCTCCTCCGTAACGCGCCACGGCGTCGGTATCGCGAATGGAAGAGAGCATCACCGCGGCCATCTCCATCAGCACGTGAGAGCCGGCCAGGTGACCGTGGGCATCGTTCACCCGTTTGAAGTCGTCGAGGTCGAGAAACAGCGCCGCCACGCTGGAACCATACCGACGCGCACGCCGGATCTCATTAAGAAGAAACTGCCGCAGGTAGCGTGCGTTGTGAAGCTTCGTCAGATCGTCGGTTTGCGAGAGCCGCTCGGCTTCCCCAATGCGCACGGAATTGGCGAGCGCCGAGGCCACGGGCAGGGAGAGCGCATCGAGAATCGCAACCTCCGATTTCTTAAATGAATGGTGCGGGCGAACTCCTTCGAGTACGCCCAGTATCCTTTCACCACAAATCAGAGGAACAGCTACTACATGTTGCCCGCGCTCCTTTTTCTTCACGGTGCCCATTCCGGCGCTCGCGAGTCTTGCCGCTTTTGACTCTGAGCCCGGTGGCAGGTTGTCAGCTCCCAACAAGAGCCGCCGCCAATCATCGACCGCATCGGAGACTGCCTCCTCCGCGGGCTTGAGTGATGCGATTGCTTCCAGGATGGAAGCGTTGGGCCCGGTAGAATCGGAGAAGAGATATATGGTCCAGCGTTCGGCGTTGACTAGCGGAGTTAATCCGGCGAGTGCTGTTTGAGCCGCGCTGTTTTGATCGCCAATAAAGTGAAGTGAAGAAACCAAATCAAAAGCAGCGCGCACGCTACTGGATTTCATTCTCGAGGGAAGAGAACTCGCAACACTCTGAGCCGGCGGACTGACGATGTCGGGTAGCCTTAGTTCACCGGTAACGCCGTGGCCCTCAATTTCGTGCAGAATAGCCGGCAACTGGGCAGCCTTATCGGCAATCGCACGAAAGCCCAAACGCTTCAATGTAGCCCCGTCGAGGCTGCGCCAGCTCGGGCCCTGGAATCCACTCAACTGCCGGCGACAAGCAACCAGGGGCGTACCTGGCCAGGAAGTTGTTGCATGCTCGATGGCCGCGTGAAGCTCAACCAGGTCAGCTCCGGCCACGACTTCATAGAGAACCGCGATTGGTGGGTGCTCCCATCTCTCGCCCACACTTTCAGGGTCATGGCTCACGGCCGCTTCTACCTCAGCTTGGCGCAACCCTTCGATCAGAGTTTTTACACCCGCCAAACGCAAGGCCTCAATCAGTTCGTAGGCTGGCGCTTCATGGGCGTCGGTTAGAAGTATTACGTGCCTGGACATGGAAACAATAGATGCAACGGGTTATTTCCCGCGGCCTTGGCCCCCGGAAAGCGAAACTTTATAAGGTGTGCTATTCCCGCGCGGATCCTCCGCTTCGATGTTGATCTCCTGCGTTCCCGGCGGCGCAGTGATTTGAATTTGAAACGATCCCTCACTGGGTACGATGCTCTCTCGCCCGGCAACGCGAATGGTGGTGCCAGGCTGCGCGCGTCCGCGAATCAGGTAGACACTGCCACCCAGAAACTCAGTTGCAAGATTCGAAACGGGAACGCGCGAGCCAGTGCCTCGCGTAGCGATGGTGAACTTCTTAGGATCACTCCAGTCGCTGGTTTGTCCGGTTGCAGCGGAGGCGCGCACACGCCAAAAATAAACACCCGGCCGCAGATCGCTGGCTGTGAATTCGGTCGACCCTAGTTGGTCGCGCTCGATTACTTTGCCGTCGGCAACGAAGAACGGAGAGGTTGCTACTTCCACACGATAGAAAGCGGCAGTTCCTGACAGCGGTCGCAGCCATTTCAAAGAGATATTGGCTGACCCGTTTCCTTCTACATAAAACTTTTCCAGATCGCGTGGCAGGGATGGCTGCGGAATCTCCAGGAGTCTCTGGGGCTGCGAAAGCGTTCCCTGAGGATTTACCGCGACATAGTCCCCGCCATGGAGCGTCGTCTTATCGCCAGTTCGATTCGTAGTCTCGATCGCGCCGGTATTAACACGAATCTCCTCGGTGCCTTCCGGGTTGACGCTAAAGCTTGCTCCCGTCTGCCCGCCCATTTTGTTTTGAGTCTTTGGCGTCTCGACGACGTTGCTCGCGCCTGCTGGTTGTTGCTCGGTGCGCACTGACATCTGTCCGCTATCGACAACCACATGTACGTTTGTCTTCTTGCCATCGTCGCCGCTGGCATTGTCGCGCACGATAATCGTGCTGTTGGGCCGCACCACCAGCGTGGAGCCGTCGGCCATGCTAACGCGCGCGCGCCCGTTGGCCTGCGTTTGTACCGTATCGCCTGGATAAAGCTCTGTGTCGGTACTGGGAACGATTGTCTCGCGCGTGGCCGAGCGGATGATGCGCACGTCTCCTTCAAATGAGATGAATCGCGCGCCGGAGGCTAGCTTCTCTCCCGTGCCTACGTTTTTGAGAGGGTTGCCATATTTCCAGACGTAGAGAGCTCCGCCGGCAGCCAGCCCGCTAAGGATAATGATAGCGACGAGTAGGTAGACGATGCGCTTCTGTACTACCCACCAATCAAAAACAAAACGCCGGGTTCTTGTGACCATTCTTTTTGAAGCTATTTATAACTGAGGGGCAACTGCAATCGCGAAACGCTCGCACGTGCTAATCAATTGCGAGCAACTGATTAGGAATCTGTTAGGCGCGGAGTCGGGCAGCCGCTTAGCATTGTGATTGTTCGGGTTATCTCGCGGCGCTCAACGCCAACATCAACTCGAATCTAGCACAGCCGCGAGAGCACGTTCAAGCATATCTATTTGGGCTAATGACAGCCGGCAGGGGAAAAACGGGAAGGGGGGAAGAGTAATGGCGATTGGTACCCTTTCCCCGTTCCCCGTTTACCCTTTCGGGGTTGGGTTGCTTTCCTCGGGTTCGTCCGCAAAAGGCGAGTCGAAATCGTCAGGCAGGTCCACGTCGATATCCATCTCGGCCTCCTTTGGCCAAAGAATCGAAAAGGCTACCGAACTGAGCAAGACCGAGGCGACAACAAGCAGCGACACCCAGACAGGAATAACAATATGAAACACTTCTACCAACATCTTCACGCCAATAAGAGTGAGGACGATCGCCAGTCCCATTCTGAGATATTGAAACTTCTCCACCACCCCGGCTAATAAGAAGTACATGGAGCGAAGCCCAAGGATGGCGAAGACGTTTGAGGTGTAAACGATGAAGGTGTTAGTGGTGATAGCAAAGATCGCCGGAATGGAATCAACTGCAAAGACCAGATCTGTGACTTCTACAATCACCAGCACGAGCAGCAATAACGTTCCCGTCAGCTTCCCGTTAACTCTAGTAAAAAAGTTTTGTCCGTCGTAGTGACGAGTGATGGGTATATAGCGCGTAACCGCGCGCACCACCGGATTCTCCTCGGGTTGGATATCAGACTCTTCCTGGCGAAACATCTTGACGCCGGTGTAGACCAGGAAAGCCCCGAAGAAATAAATGATCCAATGGAAGCGATTGATAAGCGCGGCCCCGATGAAGATCATGGTGAGGCGCATTACCAGCGCTCCCAGGACGCCCCAGAAGAGCACACGATGCTGCACCTTCGCCGGCACCTTGAAGAAAGAAAAAATCAAAAGGAAGACAAAGAGGTTGTCAACGGATAATGAGAGTTCTATGACGTAGCCGGTAAGAAATTTCAGCCCCAGGTCCGTACCCTGATACCAGAAGACGATGCCGGCGAAGACCACCGCCAGCGCGATCCAGACAGCGCTCCAGATCGTAGCTTCGCGGTACTTGATTGCGTGAGCTTTGCGGTTGAAGAGCCCGAGGTCCAGGCTCAGCATGAAAAGGATGAAGAGGGAAAAGCCGATCCATAGCCCTGCTGAGTTGCCAATCGAGTTCATTCGTATCAGTAAAATAGCATCCGGATCAGAAAGCGGCAATCGTGCTTAGTTTAGCCGTCAAGCTTTGGCTATGTCACAAGCAAAACCGACAGCCTCAGGGTTGCCCAGCAAACGGCTGGGCTGGTTGCACGCTCACCCGGTCTCCATTACAATCCGCGATTTGCTAGAAAGGTAATAATAATGCTCAAACAACTATCGCGGCTGAAACACACCCGCCGCATCATAATCTTTGGGTTTGTACTCTTAATGGCCGTAAGTCTGATTGTCTTCTTCGGTCCCGGCCGAAATAGCAGTAACGTAGAACCCAGCAAGAACACAGCGGTACTTGCTGAAGTGCAAGGTGACGACGTTACCGTTGCCGACCTCACGCTGCAGAAAGAGAGCGTACAAGCAAGGTATGGCGGCCAGATTAGCCTTGCCCAGCTTGGCCTCACCAACAAACGCATTCTGGACGGGCTGATACAGAAGAAGATTATTGAGCAGGAATCGGTTCGTTTAGGCCTGTTTCCCTCGGAGGCTGACGTAGCGAACGAGATCCGCAAACAGTTCAGGGACCCAAGTACCGGGGAGTACATCAACCTGGATCCAGACAAGGATCCGACGCGTTATAAAGCGATAGCAACCTCGAATGCAGGAAGCATCGACGCGTTTGAGCAACAATTTCGCGATCAGCTTGCGCTTAGAAATCTAAGAGCTTTCGTCACCGCTGCGGTCAAGGTCTCGGATGACGAAGTTCAGGAAGATTACAAACGTACCCACTCGACGTTTGATGTTAACTACACAGTTGTTTCAGCAGATAAGCTGGCCGAGAAGATCCAACCTTCCGAAGAAGAGCTGAAGAGCTACTACGCCCAGCACATTGCCGACTACCGTTTTAACGAGCCGCAGAAAAAGATTCGCTACGTTTACATCGACCAGGCGAAATCAGGTAATAAGCTTCAGATTTCTGACAAGGACTTGCACGATGAGTTTGACAAGCTGCCGCCTGACGCTAAGCAGGCCGGCGTTAAGGTGCAGCAGATTTTTTTGAAAGTGGCGCGCAAGGATCTTGATGCGGAGGTGGAACAGAAGGCCAAAAGTCTGATTGAAAAAGCTCGCGCAGCCAGTGCGGAAACAGGTGAGAAAGTTTTCGTCGATCTCGCGCGCGGAAATTCCGAAGACCCGGCAACAGCAAAGAGCGGTGGCTACCTGCCGCGGCCAGTCAGAAAGAATCCGAATAAAGTGGATGCCCTTTATGATCGCGCGGTAGACATGCAGCCTGGCGACGTTTCGGATATCCCGATCAAGTATGCCGGCAACTGGTACATCTTGCGCCGCGGTGAGTCGGTGCCAAAGACCTTCGAGGAAGCAAGGCCGGAACTCTTGGCCTCGCTGCGCAATCGCAGGGGATACACGGCCGCAGCCAAACTAGCGGAGCGCGCACAGAATCGCTTGAAGGAAACGAAGGACCCGCAGAAGGTGGCGCAGGAGTTGGCTGCCGAAGCCAATATGACGGCGGGCGAAATGGTGAAAGAGACGCCCTTCGTTAAACCGGGAGACGATGTTCCGGGCATCGGCAGCAGCCAGCAGTTCGAGGCAGTGATCGCTCCTTTGAACAATCCCAAAGACGTAGGAGACAGTACGGGCGTGAAGGGTGGCTTCGCAATCCCGATGCTGGTTGACAAGAAAGAGCCGCGCGTTCCCGAACTTGAAGAAGTCAAAACTAAAGTAGCTCAAACGCTGAAACAGCAACGCGCGCTCGAGCAGTTGGAACAAAAGGCCAAAGAGCTTGCGGCTTCAGTGAACAGCGCCGCAGATGTGAAAGCCGCAGCCGAGAAGGCTGGCTTTGAAGTCGCAACTGAATCGGATTACAAGCTGGGCGGGTCGCTCGGAAAAGCAGGAACGAGCCCTGCGCTCGATGCGGCGGTTTACGCGCTGAAGTCTGGCGAAGTAACGAAGAGTCCGCTGAAAGTTGGAGACAGCTGGGTTATTTTGGGAGTGGCGAATCGGCACGAGGCTGACCTCGCTGAATTTGCCAAGCAGAGGGACCAGTTGACGCAGTCGATGCTTTCCACAAGGCAAAACCAGGTTTATGGGGATTACATCAGCGCGGTTCAGCAGAAGATGAAGCAGGACGGAAAGATAAAGATCTACAACGACGTGCTGGCCAGCCTGGAAGAGAGTGAGCCTGAGGTTGCACCCGCGCCGCAGCGACGGCAATTCCCCATTCCCACAAGATAACCCGTGACCGCGGGCATCTTGTTCCGTATTCTTAGTAACCAACGAAAAGGCCAGTTGCATTGCAGCAACTGGCCTTTTTGCTTGTCAGTGGTAGATCAGCTAGCAGAGAAGGCGGGCAAGATGCCCGCGCTCCCGGGGATCAGTTGCCGCGTATCAGGGGAGCGACTTGCGACTGCGCGACCGCTGTTCTGATCTGAAGCTCGTTACCCTGCGTCGTGATTTTCAGATTGTCTAATGCGCTTCGCGCCAGAATACCTTTGGCAGCTGAAAGTCGATTGATGGCGAACGACCCAAGCATTTTCAATCCTTCAACAGTATCGCCGAGGTTCTTAGCGGAATAAGTGTCAACGGTACGCGCCGCAATCATCAGTTCCAAATCAGAACTTGTCATACCCAGTGTGCCGTAGACCTGGCGCACTGCCGTCAACTCCCGCGCAACGCTATCGTTACTGAGACTCAGATTTTCCAGCAGCGCCGGGGAAACATTGCCGCCAAAGCCCAGGATCGCATTCGGGTCGCGACTCGCGAGCGCAATCAACTCAGGGTTGGCATGCTTGCGAGACTTGTTCGCATCGATCACGCCGTGGACGGCATCGAGATCGCCCATAGCCAGTGTGTTGCTATCAAGCGTTGCGACCGCCAGGTCACGCACCTTCATGTCCCATAACCCGAACAGCCTTAGTCGGCGGTCGAGGCTGAAAACGTAAATCGTTTTCCCCTGATACTTCTGTTCGAGGTATTTCCCATTTGCCGCCATCCGGCCGGCGGCAACCATTGCGCCCGCGTTAAAGGTCCCGCGCGCGAGCGCTACTGTCGAAATCTTAGTGATGCCTTCCCTTGGATAACTGTAACTTAGGCCCAATGCAATCTGGTCGAAGGAGCGAGGATCGAGACCAGTCTGGGTCTTAAACTTTGCTAAATCGTTTGTGACCTCGGCGAGCTTCGTGGGGTTCTCAGCGAGAAGTTTTGGCAACACCTCATCGAGTACGCGGTTTATGTTGATGAGTGCGACAGCGTCAGACGGCGGCAGAGAAGACAACAACGTCGGCGCTTGCTTTGCGCTGGATGCTGTCCGGGTACTTTGTGCAAACACGATCGCTGAAACACCAAAGCTAAACACCAGAGCCACCGCAAGTGATTTGAGAAAACTATTCTTCACGATAAACAAAAGCCTTTCTTGAATTGGGCCCACGCGAGCCACTGCTTTGGATAAACGTAAGCTGTAAGGCCACCCCAGCGGGGCTGCCCCGTCGGGGACTCCGGGCTTACGCGCGCAAGCTAACAGCTTGCGTTACAAGTTGAATCCCACGTTGCTGCTGCTTCGAAACCGCCTCTTCGGATGCCATCCATCCATCCCGAGGTTGGCTTCAACACCTCAGGCTCCGCGCTGCCACTCAATACATCAGAACCGGGAGCGGACCGGGGTCCCCAAGCGGGCAGCCCGCTTGGGGTGGTGGATGCGACCGGCTCCTTAGCTCAACCGGGCAATCGGACCCTGGACTCGAAAACAAGCGCCGCGTCTGACCTGAGTGGTAATACCCGGTCGCTACCACTCCCGGTTCTGATGTCTTGGCGTTCCTTATCATCGTACCCGCTCGACGAGCAACGCGATTCCCATCCCCCCGCTTACACAAAGAGTCGCCAGGCCTAACCTCGCACTGCGTTTACTCATTTCATGCAGCAGTGTTGTCGTAATACGCACGCCGGTGCAGCCGATCGGATGACCCAACGCGATCGCGCCACCGTTTACGTTTAATCGATCCGGATCGAACTTGAGTTCGCGATCGCAGGCAATCACTTGCGCGGCGAAAGCTTCGTTGAGTTCCACGAGGTCGATGTCCCTGAGCGCAAGTTTTTGTCTGGCTAACAGCGATCGGATTGCCGGCACCGGACCGATACCCATAATCTCGGGCGCGACGCCCGTAACTTCGTAGTCAACGATTCGAGCTTGCGGTACAGTGCCCGACCTTTCCAACGCCTCTTCACTCATTACCACTGCCGCCGCCGCGCCGTCCGTGATTCCTGAAGAGTTTCCCGCTGTCACGGTGCCTTCTTTGGAAAACACCGGAGCCAACTTGGCGACGTCCTGCTTTGTTGTTCCGGCGCGAGCGTGTTCGTCCCGAGCGAAGCTGATTGTTTCGCCTTTGCGGCCTTTGATTTCCAGCGGCACAATCTCGGACTCGAAACGTCCCGACTCTATCGCCGCTTGCGCGCGCTGCTGCGAACGCAAAGCGTACTCGTCCTGCTCATCGCGCGAGATCTCATATTGACGGGCGAGGTTCTCCGCGGTTTCCCCCATCACCAATCCCGATAATGGATCGTTGAAGCCGTCGCGATACATGCCGTCTACGAGTTCCGTGTTTCCCATGCGCATTCCCCAGCGCGCCCCTTCGGCGAAGTAGGGCACGCGCGACATGCTCTCGGTGCCGCCGGCGAGCACTACTTCGGCGCGCCCGAGCATAATTTGCTGCGCCGCCAGAATGATTGCCTGTAGACCCGAGCCACAGGCCTGGTTAACCGTGAAGGCGGGCACCGTCTCCGGCGCGCCGGCGCGATAAGTGATCTGACGCGCCACATTTGGTCCGCCGCCAGCCTGCCTCGCACAGCCCCAGATCGATTGCTGAATCTGATCCGGGCGCAGTTGCGCACGCTCCAGGCTCGCCTTTGCCGCCGCAACGCCGAGGTCTGCCGCGGTCCACGAGGCGAGTGTTCCGCCAAAGCGGCCGATGGGCGTGCGTACAGATGCTGCAAGGTAGACGTTTTTCATTGCCAGTTTGTTAGCGAGTTGTTTATGCGAATTTGATTGACTAAAAATGGTAGCACACGCGCCAGGCAATCAGAACCGGGAGCCGTAGCGACCGGGTAAACAATCATTGGAGATCATTTGGAGTTCAATCAATCCCGATGTCTTCGCGTGAACGGACCCGGTCGCTATGGCTCCCGGTTCTGATTTGCCGCTACCGCAGTCGCATTGCCAAAACTCTTGCATAGTGCTCGGAAGTGGATGATTAGCTCGCAATAGGAATGAAATTCAGCGATGTCCTAATATTGGGTCGCAAATTAATGTCTTCTCCATTCGAATTCCGCAACGTTCCGTTGGGCTACCTCATTCCTTTCGTGGTCATGGCACTTGGCTCCATGGTGACCAGCGCGGATCCGTAGATCGCTTTCATAATCGCTATGGGAGCCCGCGTCTTCCGCACGACGAGAAATGGCGAGAATACAATCAGCGGGAACTAAGGCATCCGCCGGTCAAGTTAGGCTCAAGCCAAAGACAGGTGGTCGAAGCCGGAATTCGAGAAACCTGTCAAATTCGGAAGTGGGACTTGTGGGCGATAAATGTAAGGACCAATCACATTCACGCAGTTGTATCAGCCAAACGTGAACCTGAGATTGTGCTTATTGCTTTCAAAGCAAACGCTACTCGAAAACTGAGAGAGGCTGGTTATTGGCATGGTAGCGGCAGCCCGTGGGCCGAGGGTGGCAGCAAAAAATACCTGTGGACAGAAAAGGATCTAAATGATGCCGTCGCCTATGTTGAATACGATCAAGGAGAGCCCTTGGTTTGAGATTCAGTTGCGCGCCTATCAGAACCGGGAGCCGTAGCGACCGGGTCTTCCGCCGTCCAGACAATTTCTAATGATCGTTTACCCAGTCGCTACTGCTCCCGGTTCTGATGAAGCCACTAATGCCTGACCGCGTTAACACACCAGCTCGCACAGAAGCGGCAAGATCAAAGATTGCCGAACTGCTGCGGGAGCATACCGAGTGGTTCTGCACTCTCACCGAGGGAAACACTCAGGCCGGAAAAACTGAAGCATTAGGTCAAAGTGAGCTGGATATTGCGGTTTCTCACGGACGCTTGATTCTCACGTGCTGGACTGAAAAGGGAAGTCGATTGTGGAAAATTTTTGCCTGGGAATGGACGGGCGAAAAGTTAATACTCCAGGCATCGCGTCGAATGGGCGCCGAGCGCCCGCTAATTGAACTCGTACCGCGCGCCGCCGCCAGCGCCATCGCGTTAACGGTAAAAGCCGCACGCCAGCGGCGCTCCGAACAATTGGGCCAACTGGCATGTTCTCTGCAGCCAGGCGCGAAACTTGAACGCGCGGCGCTGAGCCCGGGCGCGCGACGGGGACAGCCGGGACGTTATGCGCGAATTCTTCTGCGACAAAAACACCAGCGCATCGCCGTCACGGGATCTGTTGCTTCAAGTAAGGCCAGTGATGCGGACGCGTTTCTTTCTTCGGCTCTCATGTGGTTCAAGCGCACAAGTGAACGCGCGCGTCCGCCATATATTCAACAGCTCTGGTTAGTGGTGGACACTGATCTCGTAAAGCCGACAATTCGACGGATTGCCTTGTTGCGCCAGAGTCTGCAAGAGGCCATTGCCGTTTTCGCAGTTGATCAGCAGCTTACCGAGATGAAGCTGGTTGATATTCCAGCGCGCGAAGATTTATGGAAACGCAGGCTCGCTCGTTTTCCACCGGTCTCTGCCGCCGAGTCGAGCGAAATTTCAAAGCGGCTGATTGCGCTCGCTCCCGACGCAATTGATGTAATCAGCGCCCAGCATGGCGAGACGCTCCGTTATTTTGGTTTGCCGTTCGCGCGTGTGCGTCGGGTGATGGGCAGCGAACAACTTTGGTTTGGCGTTGAAGGCTTGCGGCGGCGCCTGCTGGAGGAGAAAACTGAAAACGAATTGACGAACCTGTTAACTGATTTGCTGGAACACCGATCAGCTAACGCTTCCGATCACCATCATGCACTCTATCGAAACGCCGCTGAAGCCTGGCTTGAATCTTTGCTGCGCCGCGACATCACGCGGCTCGATCCCGGTCTAATCATCGCGCCCCTGCACGCACAATTTCGGACCGCGCGGGGTGGCGTGCTTGGCGTTCGTCCTGTTGATCTACTGGCTTTGAGACGCGATGGACGCCTCGCCGTCATCGAGCTCAAAGTTTCCGAAGCTCGCGAGCACGTCATGCAGGGAACTGACTATTGGCAGCGAGTGGAAGCTCAGCGTCGTCGCGGACACATCGCGCGCGCCAGACTTTTTGGCGACCGAAAGATTCGCAACGAATCTCCACTTGTCTATCTCGTTGCACCCACGCTGCGAGTGCATCCCGCCTTTAACACGCTGGCGCGCTCAATCGCCCCCGACATCGAAATCTATCGCTTCGACATCAACGAGGACTGGCGCGCCGGAGTGCGCGTGATGCGCCGGATGCGGGTTAATTAAGCTTTAGTTTACTACAGAAGGCGGAAGGCGGAAGGCAGTATGCAGCAGGCAGACGGCAGTAGGCAGACGGCAGGAGCAGGACAGTAGGGAAGACGCAGAGGGCGCGATTCTTGTCTGTTAGTTTCTGCCGACTGCCTCCTGCTCCTGCCTCCTGTCTTTTCTCAGTGTTTCACGAAGATATCTTCCTTAGCGCGAGTGGCAGAGGCTGCCGGGCCTGCTGCCGCGGCGCTCGGCGCCAGGCGCATCGTATTCATCGCCTGCTCGGCTGAGAGTATTCCGGAAACACGCATTCTAAACTCGTCAGGATTGCTGGCGTTGTGCAGCGCTTCCTCCATCGAGATAAGTCCCGACTGAACCAGTTGAAACAGCGACTGATCAAAAGTCTGCATGCCATACTGCGAGGCTCCTGCCGCAATTGCCTCACGAATCAGATAAGTTTTTTCTTCGTTGATAATGTAATCCCGAATCAAAGCAGTTGAGACCATCACTTCAACTGCGGGCACGCGACCCGCGCCTTTGGCGGCGCGAACCAGTCTCATCGAGACAACTGCCTTGAGAATGCCGGCGAGCTGAATGCGCACGGACTTTTGTTGGTGTGAGGGAAACGACGAAACGATACGCATTACGGTCTCGGTTGCATCGAGCGTATGGAGAGTCGATAGCACCAGGTGACCCGTCTCGGCCGCAGTCAACGCGGTTTCAATAGTTTCGTAATCGCGCATTTCGCCGACGAGAATCACGTCAGGATCCTGTCGCAAGGCGCCGCGCAATGCCTCAGCAAAGGACCTGGTGTCCACGTCAACTTCACGTTGCGTCACAAACGCTAGTTTGTCGCGATGTAGAAATTCGATTGGATCTTCGATAGTTACGATGTGTCCGCTGCGTCGCCCATTTATTCTGTCGATCATCGCCGCCAGGGTTGTTGATTTGCCGGAGCCCGTTGCCCCGGTGACGAGAATCAAGCCGCGACGTTCCTCGGTAATGCGATCGATTACCGGCGGCAATCCCAGTTCCTCTGAGTTTCTGGTGTTGTCGGGAATAACGCGCATCACAACGCTCACAGTGCCGCGCTGCTGAAAGATGTTGGCGCGAAATCTCCCGAGCCCGTGGACGCCATATCCAATGTCAACTTCTGAACTTTCCTTGAACCGTTGCTTCTGGCGGTTCGACATTATTGCGAATGCCATGTCGAGGGTGTCTTCCTGTTTTAGCCGGGGTGCATCCGCGATGGGGTGAAGTTCGCCGGCGATGCGCATGACGGGGAAGGCGCCAACCTTCAGGTGAAGGTCGGACGCGCCGTGGCCGGCCGCAACTCGTAAGAGATCGTCAATTTTTATGGACATAAAGAGGGGAACCTTTCGAAACTCAAGAAAACTGGGTTTTGGGATTGTCGGCGCTGGAAGGGGCGCTGGTGCGAACTTGCGGGGCGCATCACCCGGGACCGAAGGAGGGCAATGCAGTACTGAATATAGCCTGTCAGAACGAACGGCGTCAACGTTTCGATTTTTGAGCAATTTGTAAGGCCTCTGTGACCGTAGCCGCATTCTGGGCCTCACCAAAAGAAAGGGGCAAGCAGTTTGACCTGCTTGCCCCCTGTTAAGTGTCGACTCTTTCCTGAAGGAAAGAGTTCAAACAACTGCTAGAAGTCTACGAATACCG
>JBGPYG010000019.1:0-20197 GCA_041493085.1 Pyrinomonadaceae bacterium
ACCTGACCGAGCAAGAGGACGCGGTCAGCCTGGTCCTTCACGAATCAAGCTGGGCCTACGATCTGGTTGATCTGGTCAAGCGGACTTCAATGGTCACGTCTCTGACACCGGTCATTTCAGTAGCTGCATAGACATGTCGGATATCACCTTCACAAGTGGAATCGCCAAGAGCCTTCCTTCGAATGTGCTAACGCATAGTCGTGCGTTCGTGTTGCTCGATCGGTTCATCTTTGCATCCCTGCTGGTTTCGATCGTGCTCGTGGCAATTCCTTATGGCACGGTCGAGGCGTGGTGGATTTCGCTGTACGAATGCGCGGCTTTTGGTTTGGGGGCGCTTTGGGTTCTCGAGGGTTTGGTTAGTGGTTCATGGAACGTAAGAGAAAAAGGAGTTATTGCGCCAGTTGTGGCGCTGGCGCTGTTCGTGTTTCTGCAAAGCACGACATTGCCCAACTCCGCTGTGACTATCAGCGCCGACCCGTTCGAGACACGCCTCGTGTTCCTGAAGTTGCTCGCGTTTGCCATGAATGCGGCGCTGCTCCTTCGTTACACGTCGAACCCGCGGCGCTTGCGTACGTTAATTCACGTCGTCATCGGGGTCGCGGTAGCAAGCGCTCTGTTTGGGATCGTTCGACAAGCTTTGCAGCCGAGTGAAGCAGGTTTCATCTTGCCTTACCTGCGGCGCGACTCTGGCTATGGCCAGTTCGTTAACAAGAACCATTTCGCCTTTCTCATGGAGATGGCCATTGGCCTGACGACGGGATTCATGTTTGGCGGCGCGGTAAGGCGCAAGCATCTGCTCCTCTATCTCTCAGCGGTAGCGCTGATGTGGATTGGGTTGGTGTTGACCAATTCGCGGGGTGGTCTCTTTAGCATGCTCGCTCAGATGGTGTTTCTGATCGTGATGCTCGCCTGGCTGCGCTCGGGAAGAAGAAGTGAATCGCCACCAGCAAAGCGGAACGCTTTCCGCATATTTGCTCCGGCGTTTGCAATAAGTGTTTGCCTGCTGGCCACGGTCGCAGTTAGCGCGGTCTGGGTTGGCGGTGAGGCGATGGTGACGCGACTGGCGTCGCTGCCTGGAGAGATTAAGACGGACGAAGAGGAACCGCACGCGGGTGTGCGCCGTCGCGAAGTGTGGAGCGCGACGTGGCAATTGATTAGGGCCCATCCCCTGACGGGGAGCGGCTTCGGCGCTTACGGTGTTGCAATCACAAAATTTCACGACGGGTCCGGCAAATGGACTCCCGAGGCGGCGCATAACGATTACCTTGAGCTGCTCGCATCGGGCGGTTTGGTCGGCGTTGGGCTGGTCGTTTGGTTTGGCTTCAGCTTTATCAAGCGCGCCCGCCGTCAACTTCTTAGCACGGAGGTTCTGCGACGCGCCGCATGTCTCGGCGCGTTGACGGGAATATTCGGAGTCATGGCCCACAACGTGGTGGATTTTGGACTTCATGTCACGGCAAACGCCGTGATGTTCATTGCTCTCGTGGTAATTGCCGCGAGGGATTCTGGTGAGAAAACCTAAACCAGTTGGTACAACAGTTCCGGCTACAATCAAAAGGAGAATCAGATGAATTCAATTTCAAGACTTAGCAAGACAATCGCACTGGTCTTCGTCATTTGTGCATTTCAAGCTCAGGTAATGGCGGGCCCGGGTTTGCTGGGAAAACTTAGAACGGGTAACAACAAATCTGTGCTGGTCAACAACAACAAGGCCGGCTCGGGCACGACGATTATTTCGGGAGCGCGGATTCAATGCCCCAATAAGATCGGCGCGACGGTGGACCTGGGCTCGCTGGGCCGGATCGACATCGCGGCAAACAGCGACCTGACACTCGTGTTCGTCGCGGGCGAAGTTACCGTACAACTCCGCGCGGGATACGTAGTGTTGACCACCAACAAAGGGATCACCGGCACCGTAACCACGTCTGAAGGGACAGTCTTTGCGACCGACCCATCGAAGGTGTCGAGCGTGATTGCAAAAATGAAGGACGCGCAAGGACCGGAAACAGGAGCGCCGATCGGAGCGGCAGGTGGCTCAGGCGGCGTTGGTACGACAGGCGGACTTGGCGCTGCAGCCGCAGCCGTAATCGGCGGCGCTGCCGCAGCTAAATCAGCTGGGGGTGGCAGCGATCTGAGCAGTGACAATCCGCGCAAGCCTTAGTTGTGATGGGCTAACGGGCGAGAGCCGGAACCAGCTTTATTGCTGTTGGCCGGGTTGATTGGCGATCGCGGCGGCGCGATTGTTGGCGACGCTTGCCGAGGCTTGAAGAGTTTTCAATCTCTCGGCTGGCACTGCAAAGTTCAAGTCAACGGCGCCGGCCATATGCATAACCGCAATACCAATGACCTGGCCCTGTTCATTTAGAACCGGGCCGCCGCTGCTACCCGGGAATATGTCTGCGGTAATCTGCATTCGTTTGCCGATGCCTTCGAACTGCCAGATTCTGCCTACGCGACCGTGAGTGACTTTCCAATGAGAACCCTGAGGGTTACTGAGCACAATGATCGATTCGCCTTCGATTGGCGACTCGTCCTCCACTTCGAGCGTAGTGGCGTTGAGGCAGGAGGCGTCTATTTGCAACAGCGCCAGATCCGAACTTCCGTCCGTGGCGATAATCGTCTGCACCGTGAAAGTCTTTCCTGCGAAGGTCTTGATGCGGATTTCACTGGCGTGGCTGATGACGTGAAGGTTGGTAACTATGCGATCTGGCGTAATGAAAAAGCCGCTGCCCTGGAGCAAAGGCTTCCCTTGATCGTCATAGGTGGTAACAATCACGACCGCGCGCTTAAAGGACGCTATCTTCTCTTTGGACGGCTCGTGTGCAGTGAGCAACGATACCGCAACAAGAACAAACACAGCGGCCATAAGACCCCTATTAAGTCGAACGGGATGGTAAATCGACACACGAATCCTGGAAAGTACCCTCATATGGCTACTGCGCAGTCTCCTTCGATTTTCGATTTCTGAATAATTAGGAAACGTCGATTAGAGCCAGTTTCCCTATTCCCTAAACTCACTGCTTGAAGATGCCGAGACAGAATCAACCAGCGCCACCAGTAATCCATTGGCTCGCACCACGAGTTCGCTATGCCATTGCCCTGGCAACTCTGCTCATTTGCGGTTGGGGCGCAAGCGCTAGTGCGCGCGCGGGGCTCTCGCGGCTTCTTTCGGAATACGGCTCGGCTACTAATTCATTGGAAGCAACCAAACGCGCGCTCGACTTCAACGTTGCTGACCCAGCAGCACATTACGCATATGCAGTAGAGCTCGCGAATAACGGTAAGAATGCCGAAGGCATTGCGGAATTAGAGCGCGCGGTTTCTCTGAGGCCGCACGACTATCTTTTGTGGCAAGAGCTGGGACGGTTGCGGGAGGATAGCGATGACACGACCGGCTCCGTGCCGGCGTTACAGCGCGCGATCGAACTCGCGCCGCATTACTCGGAGCCACACTGGCAACTGGGAAACCTTCTCTTGAGACGTAACGAACTCAACCAGGCTTTCACCGAAATGCGAGTTGCTGTCCGGAGCGATCCCACGCTTTTCCCAGTGCTGGCAGATCTGGCATGGGGCATTTGCGACGCGCACATTAAGTGCGCGCTCGAGGCGATAAAACCGCAAACTGACGCTGAACGCGTTTCGCTCGGGCGCTTCTTCGTGGCTCAGAAGAATATCGAGGCAGGAGTAAATCTTCTGCTGGCTGCGTCGAAGGTCGCGCCGGAAGAGCGGCAGCAGATGGTTGCGGCCCTGGTTGGCGCTAATGAGTTCCAAGCCGCGTATCGAGTTTGGCTGACGGGAGTCAGCGCAAGTAATGCTCCGGAAGGCGATCTCTTCGATGGTGGTTTTGAAGGTCCGATGAATTTTGCCGAGCAGGGATTTGGTTGGCGACCGGCACACGCTCAAACCATCCACGTTCTGCTCGACCCAAATGATCCACAATCTGGAAGAAGTAGTTTGATGCTTCAGTATGCCGGTAACTTTGATTCGAGAGTGCCCGTGATCTCTCAACTTGTGTTGGTTGCGCCGGGCGCTCGTTACCGCTTGAGTTTTTCCGCGCACACCCTGGATTTGGTCAGCGCCGGTTTACCGATTGTTGTCGTGAAGAACGCCGCAGGCGATCAGGGTGTAATTGCACAATCAGTCTCGTTGTCGCCGGGGACCAATGGCTGGCGCGAGTTTTCAATTGACTTCGAGACTACTGCTACAACCAAAGCGGTAACGGTAAATATTCAGCGGCAAGCATGCTCTTCAAATCCGTGTCCGATTGTGGGGCGTGCGGGTTTCGACAGCTTTTCCATGAGGCGGCTTCTGCAACGCGCGCATGTAACACTGAACAAGCGCGAGCAGTTGATTGCCTATGCTATACGAGCGAAAGTTTGAATATGCCTTCATGATCAGCCCGGGCTTGTTGACTGCTTCAACTAGTAGCGCTGACCACTTCGGAATGTCTGCCGATTGTTTCGTGGGTCTCTCCATTGTCTGCTTTAAGTTTCGGCACAAGATTGGCCTCGATGTTGCCCTGGAGGCGGTGTCAGGTGCGCATAGGCGCAAACCAAAACGAGCTGCGATCCGCGTAAACGTTGGTTAGAGTGATTACCACGTCATAGGCGCGCTATCACGTTGCAGGATTCAGGCCCCAAAGGTCGAATCGTCTTACTCTACAAGACGGCATCACGCACCTGTTGGAAGACACCGAGCATTTCTGGCGTTGGTATCAAGAAGAGGTTGCGAAGAGTGTCCACTGCGGGGAGCCAAATTGCAAAAGGCCGTCTGGATCAATTCCGGCGGCCTTTTCGTTTTGCCAAGCAGTATTCGTAACCGCCATGAGACTTGACGGCCTTGAAAATATGATTCGCCCTCAGGCGACTAAAGAGGGAACGACGGGTGTACGCCGAAGGTCGAAGGCAGCCCTCTTGATCTGGAGACCTGAAACCGCTTTCAGTCTAAGGCGTTAGTTGATCGCCTGAACGCGACCAAGGGCAGTTTGCTCTCATGAATTCTCGGATTAGCCTCAGACCATTAGCTCGCTCTTGTTGGCAGCCAGTTTCAAACCAAGTTCGATCCCTATACGACGACAAAGTCCCGTCAATGTCAGAGCTTACCATCGATCCTGACCTCGAGGCCGCCGCTACCGATCACCTGCTCACAGCTTAGGCTATTCCTGAACCGCTTCGCGTGAATCAAGGCCAGCGGCATATGGGCCTCTGACGTGGAGGATCGTGGCCGTCTTTTTTTCGACAATGAAGAGAACCCTATAGCGCTGCACAATTAGTTGCCGCACAGCGATACCGAGATCATCGCTTTCAGGTGCAAGCGGGCAACTCAGTGGTTGCGAAGTCAGGCGCAACTTAATCGTGCGCTGCAACTCCTGAGCCCACACTTTTGCTTGTTTGTCGCCCCATACTTGGCGACCCCATTGATAGGCTGAACTAATGTCTGTTTCCGCGTCCGGGTGGAAGATAACCAAGTACTTTTTCATCAGTCTGCGGTGGGAATGTTGTTCTCGGCGAAGAACTCGGTGAAAAACTCATCTGCCGTTCGGCCCTTCTTCCGGCCCAGTGAGGTCAAGCGCTGGCGCAGCACTGCAATAGTTTCGGACCGCTCTTTGAGATCGAGTAGGCTTTGGTAGCCCTCGGCATCCTGCACGACTACGGCTGCTTTGCCATTGATAGTCAGGACAACTGGCTCTTTGGTTTTCTTCATCTGGCGCATAACTTTGTTGCTATCGCGCTTGAAAGTTGACAGGCTCATAATGTCTCGAGCAAGTTTCATGGTTACACCTATAATAGATAAATTTGCATTTAATCTGACTACCGCATAGAGGGTAGGAGACCGAAGACTAAGCTGTCAAGTTCTCCCAAAATCAGACAGTGGGATCGCTCTTGCCCCGGATCAAGATGTTTCAAATCCCTCAAGCAGCTTGATGAAGTTGCGCTTGCGTTTGTATTCCACGCGAAGCGCGGCAAGGTAATCCTCAAACTCGGTCACGCGGTCCAGGCGACCCGCGCGTGAACGAACGATTGGTTGCCAGTCTCTTGAGTTGAAGAAGATTAATCGCCACCATAAGTGTTTCGGTTAATGGTTACCAAGGTGCTGTTGCGCGATGATCAGTTTACCATTTTGGCTGCCAAGGCTTCCGCTCAAAGAGCCGGTTAAGAACCAACAGAAGACCAATGACCCCAGAGTTTCGCCAGTGGTATCATCGAATCGCGAGTACAAGATCTGATGCTGGAAGAGGGGTTAAATTCATATATGTATGACCGACCTAAGCTGCGAAGACGTACGTGTAGCTTCTTAGGCTCAGGTTGATGTTGCCGCCGAATCGAGGCGAAGAGAAATAGCGTGGATATTCTGAAACAATACACTGAGCGAGCTAACGAAATCATCGGGGAGCGCACGCCCGGCAAGCAGAAATATGACCATGAAGTCATACGCTGGCTGCGCAGGGGCAAGAACATAACCAAAGCGATTGCGAAGGCGAATGAGAAGTACCGAGGCGTTACAGGTTGACAATGATAACTTGGCCGATCTGCACGCCCATTACGAGTACCTGGCAAACTACGAGGCCATCAACGAGAAATTAGACGCACTCAAGAAGATAGGCTTGGATGGTTAGCCAGGTAGTAAACCTTGCCCGAGAAGTTTAAAAGTTATCTTCATGTCCACCGTAGGTGCGTAGAACAGGTTGCGAAGAGTGTCCACTGCGGGGAGCCAAATTTCCAGCAGAGAATAGCCAGCCGCTCGGTGGCTATTTTCCGGTGCGCATTTCACGCGACGGGCGCAGAATTTTGCCTTCCTTCAGGCCGTTTGGCCAGCACGCGCGGCCAGTTCATCACAAACTGATTGTGCAGACACTGAAGATGCCCTAAATGCTCGAGTTCGCCCAATCTACCCCTGGTCCTTACGTGTAGAATCGCGGAAGCCAAGGCGTGTGCAAGCTTGGCGTGAGCATGAGAAGTCCGAAACCAGAGTCCTTGAGCACCCGCTCTTCCTCTTGTTCACGAATTGAGGGAACGCCTTCTGGGCACCGAACAGCCTTTGGAGTTGCGTTCCCGTAGTTCCAGGGTTCTACTATCAAGCGGAAAACGTAATGCCTATTTATCAGTCACTATTGTTATCAACGCTATCGTCTGTCTCAGTAAGCGTAAGACTTGATCCGGCACGTGAGCCATCGCCCGATCAGTTATCAGTGCTTACTGTCCCCGGGGTCTTGTAGTACATTTTGCCTTCATGACTGAAGAAGCCACGCAAGACTTCGAGAGCAGGGGCTCCATAAGAATCCGGCGACAGCGCTGGGCGCGGCTGGGACTTATCTGGGGAATCTGGACCTTCATTGGCATCGTTTTCACGCTCCAGGGCTACTTCACTTCCTATCGCTCTGAGCGTCCGATGCTCTTTACCGACTCGCTCTACTTGCAGATGACCTGGTCGTACCTCTGGGCGCTGGCTACTCCGCTGGTGCTTTGGGCTTCGGCGCGGCTGCCAATCGAGCGAAACAATTGGATTCGCAGTTCCCTGCTTCACGTACCTATAAGTATTCTGCTCAGCGTATTCCTCACTGCTCTCGGCCATATCGCTCTCTGGCTTTACTGGGGCTACCGAGTAGGCAAACCATTCTCATTCGCAAATATGAGTCGGTTTGTAGTGGCAAACTTCAGCGAGGGCATAGGCATATATATGCTCATAGCGCTGACGAGTTATGCCTACAGCTATTACCGCCGCTATCGCGAAGGTCAGGTGAGAACTCTCCAGCTCGAAGCCCAGCTTTCACAGGCCCAACTGCAGGCGCTGAAAATGCAGCTTCATCCTCATTTCCTTTTCAACACCCTCCATTCAATCTCCGCGCTCCTCAACAAAGACGTCGCGTCCGCCCGCAAAATGATCACACGCCTGGGAGACTTTCTGCGTCTCACTTTGGAAAACTCCGGCTCACAGGAGGTAACCCTGCAACAAGAAATGGAGTTTCTCAGTTGTTATCTCGAGATCGAACGCATCCGTTTCCAGAATCGTCTGGTGACCCGCATTAACCTGGGCGAGCAGACTCTCGAAGCAAAGGTGCCGAACCTCATTCTGCAACCTATCGTTGAGAATGCCATTCGCCACGGAATCGCGCCGCGCTCCACACCCGGCCTGATCGAAATTGAGGCGAAACAACTCAATGGCACGCTTCGTATTCAGGTGCGAGACAACGGCCCGGGGCTTTCAGAACATCGGACAAGCGACAATCTGTTTAAGAAGGGTCTGGGGCTGGCTAATACCGAGACTCGGCTGGAACGATTATATGGAGCGGAGCATCTCTTCGACCTGAGCAACAATCCCGATGGCGGGTTGATTGTGACTCTGGAAATACCCTTTCATAAAGACGGCGCCGCTCCCAGCCAACCAGAAATCGAGTAGTCCATGCAGCTGATCTCAGTTGCCTCCGGCCTTCGGTTCAATCGACATTAAGAAAGTTTTACGACCCAACGCGTCGCGGTGTAATGTTTGCGAGCACAAGAGGTTCCCACCATCCTGCAAACTGTGGGGCCGTTAGCAAACGAAGAACCCATGACTGACTCTCCTCTCATTCGCGTACTCTTGGTGGACGACGAGCCGCTCGCGCGCGCGATGCTGCGTGAAATGCTGCAAGGCGACCCGCAGGTAACCATTGTTGGCGAGTCTTGCAACGGTCGCGAAGCGTTGGCAGCGATTCACGCACACTCCCCCGAGCTCCTCTTTCTGGATGTGCAGATGCCCGAAGTGGGCGGCTTCGAGGTGCTTGCGTCTCTGGGAAAAGGACGAATTCCCCACGTCATCTTTGTCACTGCTTACGATCAGTACGCCGTCCGCGCGTTTGAAGTACAGGCGCTTGACTACTTACTCAAGCCATTCGATCAGGAACGCTTCGATGTCTCATGGCAACGCGCTAAGACGCAAATCATGCGTGACCGAAACGGCGGCGGGGGCATGGATCACCGCATCCTCGCTCTGCTGGAAGAGCTAAAGGCGGGTAATAAGTATCTCGAGCGTCTCGTAATCAAAGCGGCCGGACGCATATATTTTCTTGAGACCAGCGAAATCGACTGGATCGAAGCCGAGGGTAATTATGTCTCCGTCCACAGCGGGAAGAAATCTCATCTGCTTCGGGAAACTATCAGCAGCCTTGAATCGCAACTCGATCCAAAGAAGTTTGTGCGCATACATCGCTCCTCGATAGTGCGCCTGGATTTCATCCAGGAACTGCAACCATGGTTTCATGGCGAGTATCGCGTCATCCTTCAGGACGCCACCCAACTAACCCTCTCTCGCAATCATCGCGACAAGCTGCAAGAAGCCCTGGGTAAACTTCCCTAAATTCGCGTGAACAGTTGGTAGAAGCGGGGCTATCCCCGCCTCAAGCCTGCTAGTCACAAGCGTCTGCCCTTCCGTCACAAAAGCTGATCGCCAGGCGAAACTCCCGCGTATAACTCGCCAAGTCAAATCCGGGTAATTGAAAAGTTGCGCTGGATGCTGCGGGGGGGTTCCCGCGTGGGCCTTCCGCTCGACGTGCTAACCACCGCACCTTTTCAAAAAGAATTTTGCGGCGCCCACATTCCCAGTGCTCGATCCCGAGGCCCACGCCCCGGAGCGAACGAGTAGGACCCCGGACGATGCTCCTTAGATTCCGGTAGGAGGTGGTGCCATGAGATTACGCGAGTTTGTGTTTGGGGCGGCGTTAATGACCATCGCCATAGTTTCGGTGGAAGCCAACCCGCCGGCGATTTCCAGTGATGCTTCAAGGGATGAGGAAATGCGGAGTTCCGAAGTTGCAAATCACAATGAACGCCAAAGCGATGCCGAAGTGAACCTGAGCGAGTTGCTGAGTGGCGTGCCTTCGCCGCTCGTCGTCAAAGACAAGGTGCTTGGCTCGGCCTACTTCAACACTCTGAGTATTCTCAGTAGGAACAACGCCTGTAGTGATTTCTTCGGCGGACCGGCAGCCTCGGTCGATGTTTTTAAGCAGCTTATCGGTAGGGTGCAGAAGTATTACGACACAACAGCGATAGGCATAAGCATGTCTGGTAAGACGTTGAACATAAGCAATAATCTGACAAAGACGAAGTACAGGTTATTCGAAAGAGTATTGATTAACGCGAATGGCCCGTTCTATCGGAAACGAGGTTCACAGTCAGACTTGCCGCTGCCTCGTATCGGGACTTTCGAACCAAACACCAGAGAGGTTCGGGTGTTGATGTTTCTACATGAGTTGGGCCACATCATGAAGGGCGAGGATGGAAACTGGCTTTTGCCCAACGACGGTAAAGATGAAAGTCTCAGCCGGCTTAATTCGCAAAAGATTGAAGGTGTTTGTGGAAGACAAATCATAGCTCTGGGCAAACACGACACGCGAAGCGAAGCTCAGATGAGTCTCGCAGGGAAGACCAAACCCATGACACTGGACGAACGCGACAAGACGCCTGCCACTAACGCTAAGAGCGCGGAGCCAGCCGGCACCATCCCACTGCTGAAAAAGAATTAGCGCGGAAAGCAAAAAGGAACGCTGAATGAGGAGGAGCATATGAATTCAACCGCAACCTGGGAGCGCGAAGAACTGGAAACTGCCCCACCAGATGAAAACAGCGAGGCCTCATCTTCTCCGGGCAACATAGCCGTTTTAAAGGAGCTCGTTCTCAGGCTTCTTGGTGAGGTGCAATGCATTAACGAAGTTAATGCGCTAACCCTCGAGAGCGGTTTCGACTTCTACGATGAAGTCAGTCGCTTCGAGATTGATCTCATAAGGCGGGCGCTGCTCCAGACCGGAGGCCATCAGGTACAAGCAGCGAAACTGTTGAACTTGAAAGTGACCACGCTGAATTCCAAGATCAAGCACTACAACATCAGCCCGACAGGCTTCGCCAGCGTCTACCCGCTTGTCGAGCCCAACAAAATCGAAGAGCGTCAACACGCATAAGTCGACGCGCGACCGTGACTCCAATCACCCAGTCCATCTCGGGCTGGGTGATTTTGTTTTTATCTGGTCCGATGAACTGAAAGTTTGTCTTGACTGTGCGGAGCGGGAAATCAGAACCGGGAGCGGTAGCGACCGGGTTAGGTAACCTCCCTGGCTCTCTTTGGGGAACGCGCACCCGGTCGCTAGTGCTCCCGGTTCTGATGTATCGACCGCATGCAAACGAAAAAATGTAGATCGTGCGGCCTGCTAAAGATCTTCCTGCCAGCAAAATCCAATAACCGCAACCTGCCGCTTCTCGAGAGTCCAAATTCCGCAAGGTGATTTCAGCGTCGCTGCTGCGAGTTGGCCGAGGCGAGTGACGAGTTGGCCTAATGTGCGTGTGGGCCAACGGGCACGATCGTTGCACGTTTGGAATTGCGTGACTTCAGACCGCCTTCCGAGTTTTCGGAGAAACATCAGCGGCATGAAGAGGCGAACCAGGAAGCTCCCCTTGGTCGTGAGTCCGGAATTTTTTGCAAAGCGGACATCACGATCACACGAAGTTTTCGATTCCGGGAAACAAGTTCAAGAAAGGATTTGATCATGAGTAAGACCAAATTAAGACAATCGATCTCGGCTGGCGGACTTTCGTTTCTGTCAATCGTGTTTGCTATTGCCTTGATGGCCGGCACGACGCTCGCCCAGAGCGCAACTGGCCAAATCGTCGGCAAAGTGACCGACCCTAACGACGCTGTTGTGGCCGGCGCCAACGTCATTGCGAAGTCGGTAGACACGGGGCGCGAAACCACCGCCATCTCAGACAACGATGGCAGCTACACCATCACCGCGCTCACGCCTGGCCTCTATGACGTTACCGTCCAGGGCGGCAACTTCAAGGCGAGCAACCAGCGAGTGCAGGTAACGATTGGTTCGAAGGTTTCCGTCGATACGCAACTGACGCTGACTGAAGTGACAGGAGAAACGATCAGCGTAATCGCCAGCGAAGGCGTAGAGGTCAACACGCAAACTGCGGAGGTTTCCAACATCGTTACCGGCACGCAGATACGCGAGCTGCCAACGCTGACCAGAAACCCCTACGATCTGATCGGACTCGCCAACAACGTTTCGAATGACGATCCGGGACCGGCGGTGCCGGGTGTCGGCGTTTCCGGGCGCGGCGCCGGCTTCAACATCAACGGCCTGCGCGCAGCCAGCACCAACGTGCTGCTCGACGGCGTTGACAATAACAACGTCTACTATGCGGCGCTGGGCCAGAACATTCCGCTCGATGCGGTGGGCGAATTCCGAGTAGTCACCAGCAATTTCTCGGCGGAATATGGACGCGCTTCGGGTGGGATCATCAACGTTCTGACTCGTGGCGGTTCAAATGCTTTTCACGGATCGGGTTTCGGGTTTAATCGTATCTCACGATTGGCCTCGAATGGCTTTAACAACAATGCCAACGGAATTCCCCGCGGAGTTTTCACGCGCAACCAGTTTGGCTATACGTTTGGTGGGCCGGCCATCAAGGACAAACTGTTCTTCTTCAATAGCACTGAATGGACCCGCGTGCGCAGCGCCGGCGACGTGTTGTCTGTAGTTCCTACCGCCGCTCTGATCAACGCTTCCGCAGCGTCCACGCGCAACTACTTTGCGGGCTATTCGCTGCAAGGCACGCCGGCCGGAACCAGTTACACTGTCGGGCAGCTCGTCAATACCTTCACTCTTCCAGCCGGGAATGCCTTTGCGGCGCTGCCGGCGGATCTTCAGGCTTTTCAGCTCGTCAGATTCACTGAGCCAACAAACCTCGGCGGCGGCGTTCCACAGAACACGTATTCGACCGCTGCTCGAGTTGACTTCAACCTCAGTAGTAAAACTCTGCTTTACGGCCGCTACGCCCGCGAGAACAAGAATTTCTTCAACGGCACTTCGGCGTTTAGCCCGTATACCGGATTCGACACCCCGGCTACTGCTCTCAACAACAACTTTCTCGTTTCGTTGACGCACACCTTTTCTCCGCGCCTCGTTTCGGAAAGTAAGATTGCCTTCAATCGCCTGAACGGTAGTCAACCTTATGGCGCCAATCCGGTCGGCCCAGGTCTGTTCATGTTTCCAGGCGCTACGGGAACAATCGGGGGCAATACCATTGCGATGCCTGGCTACTGGCCGTACAACGCCGCGAATTCGCCCGCGGGTTTCGGCGGTCCGCAAAACCTGGGACAGGCGTATGAAGACCTGAGCTACACGCTTGGACGCCATCAACTTAAGTTTGGCGGCCAGTACGTTTACATCCAGGACACGCATACCTTCGGCGCCTATGAGAACGCGGTTGAGAGCCTCGGCACCCAGGGCAATTACGCGCAGGCTTTGGGAAACTTTGTTACCGGCAACATCAATCAGTTCCAGGCGGCCGTATTCCCGCAAGGGAAATTTCCCGGGCAAGATGTGAATTTGCCGGTGGCGCCACCGGACTTCACCCGTAGCAATCGCTACAACGAGTGGGCCGCCTACCTGAACGATTCGTTCCGCGTAAGACCGGGCCTGGTTCTCAATCTCGGAGTGCGCTACGAGTATTACGGCATCCAGCACAATAAGAACCCCGAGTTGGATTCCAACTTCTACTTTGGATCCGGCTCCACACTTCAGGAACGTATCCGGAACGGGAGTGTTCAAATCGCGAGCCAAAGTCCGGTGGGTGGTTTATGGAAACCAGACAGGAATAACTTTGCGCCACGCATCGGTTTCGCTTGGGATGTCTTTGGTGACGGCAAAACCAGCTTGCGCGGCGGATACGGTCTGGCCTACGAGCGCAACTTTGGTAATGTCACGTTCAACGTGATTCAGAATCCACCGAACTACGCGGTGTTGTCGCTCTTCAACAATGTAGACGTAACCAATCTACAGATCACCACCAACAACGCAGGACCTTTGGCCGGTACTACGCCGCCAACCAAGACTTTGCCCGCAACCAGTCTGCGCCACGTCCGCGAAGATATCGTCAATGCGTATGCTCACTTCTATAGTTTCGCGTTCCAACGCGAAGTCAGTCGTGGCAGCGTATTGTCCGTGGAGTATGCAGGCTCGCGTGGTGGAAAGCTGTATTCGATTTCGCCTTTGAACATAACGGGATCGGGAGCCTTTTACCTGGGAGACGCGAACCCAAATTCGCGACTCAACAACCAGTTCTCAAACATCAACACGCGCGGCAATGAAGGCTATTCGCGTTACAACGCCTTGATTGTGTCGCTTGACGGAAACAACTTCCGCAACGCGGGGCTCCAGTTCACGGCCCACTACACATTAGCTTCGGCGAAGGACAACCTCAGCTCCACCTTCAGCGAAGGAGCATTCAACAACAATTTGGGGCTGACGAATCCCTACGATCCGAGTTTTGACTACGGCCCGGCGGACTATGACGTCAGGCATCGCTTTGTGGGCAGCATGATCTGGCAGATACCCTTCGCGAAGAACCGGAGCGGCGTGGCGAAGGCTTTGCTCGATGGCTGGTCGGTTACGGGCATCTTTAACGCCCGCACCGGCACGCCCTTCACCATCTTTGACGGCTCCAACGCGAATCTTTCCAGCCCCAGGCTGGTCGCAAACGGACCGTTGAGAGTCAATGTCACCGACACCGGCAACGCCAACTTCTTCAACTATATTGACCTGACCGGTCAACCGGTGGGAGCGTTTGGCAATGCAGTTTGTGGTGGCTGTTCAGACTTTGGTCCGTATCCGGCAAACATGACGAAGCGCAACCAGTTTCGCGGTCCCGGTCTCTGGAACCTCGACGCTGGCCTAAGCCGAAACGTAAAGCTGAATGAGCGGTATAGCCTTCAGCTGCGCGCCGAGCTTTTCAACGCGCTCAACCACGCTAATCTTTACATCGCGCCAGGCACGCAGGATGTCACCAGCGGTTTCGTCGGGGCCGTCAAAGGCGTAACGCCAAACGGAAACGTCGAGCGCCGCAATGTGCAACTGGCGTTGAAGTTTATCTTCTGAGGTGAAGATTTAACCGCGGGGCAGAAGCCCGACCATCAGGGAGGGCGATCATTAACCAGGTCTGGCGAGATGCGCCGGTCCATAGCAGCGGGGAGCAGCGAGAGTTGCTGCCCCGCTCTTCTTTGCATTGCGCTGATTGGATTATTCGTAACGCAGGGCTTCGATTGGATCGAGCGCGGCGGCTTTGCGCGCCGGGTAGTATCCAAAAAATATTCCCACGGCGGCTGAGAATATCACTGAGCCGATGATTGCCAGGCTGGAAATGAGCGTGGGCCAGCCCAGCAGTTTCGGAATCGCCACGGAAACGATTACGCCCAACACGATGCCGATAAAACCTCCGGTGAGACTAAGCACAATCGATTCGATCAGAAACTGACTACGTACAGCGGAAGAACGCGCCCCGATAGCCATGCGAATGCCTATCTCGCGCGTCCGCTCAGTCACTGAGACAAGCATGATGTTCATGATGCCAATGCCGCCTACCAGCAGCGAGACGCTCGCGATGCAAGCCAGCAGGATGGTCATCGTGTTGTTGGTTTCGTTTGCCGCTTCGGCAATATCCGTCATGTTGCGCACGGTGAAATCGTTAGGTTCATTCGCGGTCAGTGTATGCCGCTGGCGCAGCAGGTCAGTGATCTGCTGTTGGGCCGTATACGTTGCATCCTGAGAAATTGCCGAGGCGTAGGCGATCTGCAACCGCGGGCTGCCCAGGATCTTCTTTTGGACCGTGGTATAGGGAGCGAAACCTATATCGTCCTGGTCTCGTCCCTGTTGGTCCTGACCCTTGCGCACCATCACACCAATAACCCTGAACGGTAGGTTTGCTACACGCAGTGACTGCCCGACCGGATCCATGCCCGGAAAGAGATTGTCCGCGATGGTTTGTCCAATCACGATTACGCGTCCTGCCGTGCGCACGTCCCCGTCGGTAAAGAAGCTGCCATTCTGAACGGTCCATTTGCGAATCTCGGGATACTGTTCGCTGACGCCTTGAACGGAAGTGTTCCAGTTCATGTTGCCTGACACGAGTTGCGATCTGGCGTTAACCGCCGGTGTCACCATCGCTACGCTCGGCACCTCGCGCTTGATTGCGTCAAGGTCTTCGACAGTGAGCGTGTTGGTGCCGCTGTCCCCGGTGCCGCTGCGCACGCCGCCCACGTTCTGAGCACCGGCGCTGACGAAGAGGAGATTCGTGCCAATACTTTCGATCTGCGCCTGGACAGAGGCTTGCGCTCCCTGTCCGATGCTGACCATTGCAATGACCGCGGAAACACCAATGATGATGCCGAGCATAGTCAGGCTGGCTCGCATCTTGTTGCGGATAAGAGCGCGAAACGCTACGCGGATGATCATTGCTAAGTTCATTTGTTTTCCCAGACGGAATTTCTCCGCAGATTTCGCAGATTACACAGACGGTGTAGACACGCCTGAGACGCGTCCGTCTGATATTCCTTGCAGCCCACAGACGCCCCTCTTGCTGTTACTGTCTGTGTAATCTGCGAAATCTGTGAATAGCTAGTCCTCATCTTCGTCCTCGTCCACGGGAGGTAGATTCCTCAACGCCTCCGCCGCATCGGCCGGGTTTTCGATCTGGTAATCCTTCTTGATTTTTCCGTCGTTGAAAACGATAACGCGCTGTGCATATTGGGCAATGTCATGTTCGTGTGTGATCAGGACGAGTGTGATTCCTCTCTCCCGATTCAGTCTTTGGAAAATCTCCATCACCTCAATGGAAGTGCGCGAGTCAAGATTACCGGTCGGCTCATCAGCAAGAATTAACGCCGGATTATTCACCAAAGAGCGCGCCACTGCGACGCGTTGCTGCTGCCCGCCGGACAACTGATTGGGATGATTCTGTTCGCGCCCCGCCAATCCCACCGCCGCCAGGGCATCCATGGCCCGTTGTTGCCGCTCAGCGGTGTCAACGCCTGCGTAGAGCATCGGCAACTCAACGTTCTCCAATGCAGAAGTCCGCGAAAGGAGGTTGAAGCCCTGAAACACGAAGCCAATCTTTTGACAGCGAATGTCAGCCCGCTCATCTTTGGACAGTTCTGAGACATCCTGGCCGTCAAGAATGTAAGTGCCTCGAGTAGGGCGATCCAGGCAGCCAATGATGTTCATCGCTGTCGATTTGCCCGAACCCGACGCACCCATGATGGCCACGAATTCGCCTTCTCTGATTGTGAGCGAGACGCCGCGCAACGCGAGCACATCGACATCGCCCATCGTGTAGGTCTTATGAATGTGATCCAACTGAATTACAGGACGCGCTTCTGGCTGCTGCGCGATGGCGGTAACACTGACCGGCAACGTTTGTGATTCAGTTATGAGTGTTGCTGACATTTATTCTCCGTCTCAACTGGGAGCGCAGACATCCTGTCTGCCTCAACGTTCGTGGCCACGCAGCGGCAGGCAAGATGCCTGCGCTCACAGAATTAGTTTCGTCTGCCGCCTCCCGGCGCGCCGGTTCGCGGCGCTCCACCAAAGCCAGGCGCAGGAGTTTGAGTGCTTTGCGCCTTACTGGCGCTGCTTAGTGTTTGACCGGTGACGACCAGTTCGCCTTCCTGCAAACTGCCCTCGACAACTTCTGTGGAAACGCCATCGGTCAACCCCACCTTAATGCGGCGAGACTGTAGCTTGCCGTCCTGGCCCATCACCCAAATCAAACGCGTCTGGCCTTCCAACACCGGTGCCGAGGGTGGAGCAAAGTTGCGCTGGGCTTGCTGCGTGCCGGCCTGTTGCTCGCCGCTTTGCCCGGTCTGACTCGTCTGGCTCGGGCTCGCTGACTGATTTGCATTATCAGTCTGCTGTTGTTGTGCGCCCTGCCGTCGTTGACCACTTGAATTTCCCGCGCCGTTAGAGTTCGTGCTGATTCTTTGTCCCGAAGCGTCCGTCGGCGTGAAACGAAGCGCGGAGTTGGGAACCTTAAGCACGTTGTTGCGCTCGTCAATCGTAATCGTCAGATTAGCCGTCATCCCCGGTTTCAGTTTCTGGTCCGGATTGTTAACGTCAATGACGACGTTGTAAGTGACGACGTTTTGCACATTCTGCGGATTGAGCCGCATCTGCTGAATCTTGCCGTCGAAATCTTTGCCCGGAAATGCATCGACAGAAAACTTGACTGACTTCGCCTGTTCGACCACACCGATGTCTGCCTGATCAATGTTGGCTATGACCTGCATCTGCGTCAGATCCCCAGCGATAGTGAAGAGAGTGGGAGCCGAGAGGCTGGCAGCCACGGTCTGACCCACGTTCACGTCACGCGACACCACGATGCCGTCGATCGGCGAGGTGATTGTCGTGTGCGCCAGGTTCACTTCAGCGAGCCGAAGCGCCGCCTCGGCTTGCTGGACCTGCGCCTGAGCTTGCTGAACTTGCGCTTGAGACTGTTGCACCTGCGCCTGCGACTGCTGCACCTGCGCCTGCGATTGCGCGACTCCCGAACCGGCTGAAGATTGTTCGCTTAAGACTGCCTGATTCAACTGGGCCGCAGCTTGGTTGTAACGCGCTTCGGCAGTTTTGTAAGCGGTGTTCGCGAGGTCGTAATCTCGCTGCGCGATCACTCCGCTTTTCATCAAATATTCCTGCTGCTTGAGAAAGGCAAGAGCGTCGTCGAGCTGCGCCTTAAGTACTGCAAGGTTGGCTTGGGAGCTCGAAACGCCTGACTGATTGTTTTGCACCGTCGATCTGGCAGCGAGCGCTTTTGCCTGCGCATCGCTGACACCCGCGCGCGAACCGGCAACACTGGCAATTGATTGCGTCAGACCCGCGCGGGCCTGTTGGAGATTCGCACGGGCCTGGTCAACTTGCGCTTTGGAAACGGCCGGGTCGAGTTGGGCGATGACCTGCCCTTTTTTGACTACCGAATTGAAATCGGCGTTGAGCGCGGAAAGCGTTCCCGAAGCCTGACTGCCCACCTGCACCGTTGTCACGGCTTGTAGTGTTCCCGTCGCGGTGACGGTATTGCGCAGGTTTCCGCGTTCCACCTTCGCGGTCATGTATTGCGGCGCGCTCGACTGGTTTCCCCAGTAGTAATAGGCAGCGAATCCGAGCACTGCGAGAGCAGCGCCTCCCAGAATGAGCTGTTTCTTCTTACTAAGCACCTTTTTCCAACTCTGGCTTAACCAGCTCGCTGCTTTGGTTGTATTGATGCCACTTACAGGCAGGCGCTCTTTAATGGTTTGACTCGACATATACACACCTTATCAAGGGTTCAGTTCAACAGTGTTTCGATTCGCCAATAAGGTAGACACAGCAAACGGTATTCCGGTTACGCCACCTTCCTCAAAAAACACATAATCGACAATCTTTGGGACACCTCCTAAAAGGCCCAGGCGAGTCTGTGAGAGGGAGTGCCAATGTGTATGTGAGGTCCGGTCGCTACGCCTGGAATTGCAGCGCGAAAAGCAAGGAACGGTATCCCCTGAGCCTGCAAGTAGTTTATTAGCGCTCTTCCCTCGGAGCTGTCGGGATGCAAGGCCACGTCTACTGCGTTGCGATGATCGTAGCCAAGTTGGTCGTGCGTTGCTGTTTGCCCAACGGCGCTTGTAGGCAGCGGGTGTCCAAAAGTGGCGGAGAAAAAAACCTGGATCCCGCTGAGGCCTGCCATTGACCAGGCTGCGCCGTTATTGCGAAGTACGGTTGCAGTCCGGCTGAACGTTCCATACTGTTTGGAAACCAGTTTTACGGGAACCCTCTCCGCTATAGCCGCTCGCGTCTTCACCAATTCCTGCTCTTCCTGAATCTTGGCAATCAGGTGATCGGAATCAGCGATTTGCTTCTTAGTAGCTTCAAGTTGCACACGGAGCCCCGCAAGCGTTTGTTCGCCAATCTCGAGTTCAGCCTTTGCAACAAGCCCTTCGGCGACCAGCACCCGAAGCTCGTCCACCTCAGCCGTTGCTTTGTTGACTTCACCTTCCTGGATAGTCAGCAATTCGCTGCTGCTGGCTTTGTACCGCTGAGTCGCCTCGATTAACTTCGTTGACGATTCGGTGACTTCATTCCGCGCTGTGGTCCCGGTTTGCGCGTTCGCCAGACCGCACGCCAGGAGCAGCGTCAACATTGCCATCAACCATGTTTGCTTCTCATGTTTCATCGGCAAATGGATAGACACTAAATGGAGGTAAAAGGTTACAGGGGGATGAAGGAGTAGCGACCGTTTGTAACCGTCGGGTCCGAAACGGTGTCTTATCAAGCGGGAGGCTAATAACGGCCCTCCAATCAGAAATTCAAATTAACCAGGAGTAAGGAAAAAATGAAAAAACTAGGAAAGATTAAGACGCTGACTAT
>JBGPYG010000247.1:0-6250 GCA_041493085.1 Pyrinomonadaceae bacterium
AGGCGTGACCTTCACTGCGCCGGTGCCAAATTCAGGATCGACGAACTCATCGGTGACCACCGGAATTTCGCGGCCAGTGAGCGGCAGCAGCAACGTCTCACCCACGAGATCGCGATAGCGCTCGTCGTTTGGATTAACGGCGACCGCGGTATCGCCAAGCATCGTTTCCGGGCGCGTCGTAGCGACCGTTAGGCTTCGGTTGCCGCTCTTTGCCGGATACCGAAGGTAGTAAAGCTTCCCGGCCTGCGGGACCTTTTCCACCTCCAGATCGGAAAGCACGGTCTGATCGTTTGGACACCAATTGACGATGCGATTGCCGCGATAGATCATGCCCTCTTCATAAAGGCGCACGAAAACTTCTCGCACCGCGCGCGACAGGTCTTCGTCCATCGTAAACTTTTCGCGCGACCAATCGACCGAGACACCCTCGCGTCGCATCTGCCTGGTGATTTGCCCGCCAGACTCTTTCTTCCACTTCCAAACGCGCTCAATAAACTTTTCGCGGCCCAAATCGTGGCGCGTCAATCCCTCCTTCTTCAGCTCGCGAGTCACCATCAACTGCGTTGAGATGCCGGCGTGATCCATGCCCGGCAGCCACATCGTGCGATAGCCACACATGCGTTTGTATCGCGTGACGACATCCATCATCGTGTGCTGCAACGCATGACCCATGTGCAATGAACCGGTAACGTTTGGAGGCGGAATTACTATGGAGAAGACGGGTGCATTTTCGTCGTGGTTAATCTCCGGCGCGAAAAACCCGAGCTTTTCCCAGCGCTCGTAGTGATGCTGTTCGGCCTGTTTGGGATCGTATTGTTTAGGGATTTCCATTGATTGGTTACTGGTCAGTAGTCAGTTGTCCGTTGTCAGTAGTCAGTTGATGTAATTGCATGTCATCGCTGTAGCCGGGCATTGTAAAGTAATAGCCACGCGTTTTCATATTGGCGGCAATGAAATCAACTACTGACCACTGAAGACTGACCACTGACCACGGACCACGGACAACTGGCCACTGACAAAAGAAGAGCAGGCCACCTTTCAAAGTGACCTGCTTGAAAACATCTTAGCTTTGAAAGTACTTAAGAGCTCTTTTCTTCTAGCTGCCGCTTGATGAAAAGCTCCGCGAGCTGAGGCACAACCTCCCAGGCTATTTCCTGCACGACCTTCTCGGACAGGTGCTCCACTGCGCGCCGCGCTATGGCGTCAATCATCTCCGGCGACAGTTGCTGTAGCGAGACCTCATTTGGAGAGGCCGCAACCGTGCTGGCGTCACCCTGTTGCGTTGACGGCCCTACTACCTCGGCGTCGCGCAACGTTGCCTCCGGCGCGGACTCGTTAACTGGTTCGTCAACGATCCGCTGATACTCCTGAGTTGTCGTTAATTGATCTGTCGTTGCCGCAAGGGGTTCAGCAGTGACTATTCCCGCGGACCGGTTTGCACCCAGATAGCTCGGCTCTGCCCTGGCGCTCGACCCAAAGCTATTCCGACTGCGAAACGCAGAGGCTGAAAACGCGGGTTCGACCGGAGAAGGCTCGGGAACCTCGTCAAGATCTATGTCCAAAACAAAATCGTCATCCAGGGCTGAGCGCCCTGATCCGAAGTCACCGAGGTCAAGCAGCACCTCGCCGGCTCCTTCTTCGTACCTTTGAGAAACTTCGCTTCTGGCCTCCACAACGTTGCTCTCCATCATTCCATCATCCACTTTCGCATCCGATGCGAGTTGCACACCTTCCTGTTTCGCGTGTGACGACCTAGCGTCCTCGACAAAGTGCCTGAGTGCGGCGGGCAGCGGCTGCGTGTCGGCGGTCGTGATTTCCAGTTCCGCCGTGCTGAGCTTCTCGACTTCAGGCTCATCCGGCTTGGGCAGTTCAGCCGTCGGAATCTGTTCCTCTGGCGGGCGACCGCTCACGAGCAGGCCCACCTTATCTATCAGGCGGCGTATCGATTGAAAGGGCTTTGTCAAAGTGTCGTTCGCGCCAACTCTGCGCGCCTCCTCTTCGTCGAATGGCTCGAAGGAGCCAACCAGAAGCATAACCGGAATGTGCTTCAGCTTCTCGTTTTGTTTGATGTACTCACAAACTTCGTAGCCATTCACCTGCGGCATGAAAACATCCGCGAGCACTACATCAGGGACAAACTCTTCCAGCCGTTCAATCGCCTCACGTCCGTTGCTCACGCAGACTACGCTGACGCCTTCGTCGGCAAAAGTAAGATCGACAACCTTTTGAATCGTGATTGAATCGTCGGCGAGAAGGAGTTTTCGTCCAGCTAACAAAGCTTGGGTACCTTAGCTGACCAATTGGACTCTGGGCGCCACTGGCGGGGTCGTAGCTTACAGTCGGCGCGGGGGCTTGTCTAATAACGGGGGCTTCAACAGCAAAGCCATTTCGAAACTACCATTCACGCTGATGGCGCGTCAAGAGTTTTAGTCGAAACGCGAGCGATTGGCCAGTAGATTGCCTGTGGATCGACAAAGTTCACCGGATCGCCTTGCACGTAAGCATAGCGATTGAAGCTTTGCGGATCGATGGCGTCGTAGCTGCCGTCGGAAGGATCGGGTTGGTCGAAGCTCGAGTGCCAGCGATTCGAGCGGCGGAACATCGCTTCGTCGCTGCCGTTTCCGTCGCGCTCGTAGCTGGTGAATTTCCTGGGCTGGAACGCAGCGTTGTTTGAGCGGGGGGTGTCTGCACCCCACGGGTCAAGCTCAATCGGCGGAAGAGTGATTCATCCAAATATCAATGAGCCTGGTACGAATCAGTGCATCGCAACGCAGCTTTAGTAAATTGACTCGATATGGCTCATTCAGTTTCGATAGTGATGCTTTCAGAGGGTCTTTCTACCACTTGTCCATCGTGAGTCCTAATTCTGAAAGTCTCGATTCGTCCGGTGGACCATTCTCTGCGTTCACTGAGTATCTTTCCGATACTTACTCCTGTTTTTGCATCCTTAGCTAAACCGGTGCGCCTAGGCGCGATCTTTGGTTTCCAATTTGTGAGACCAACTTCTATGAGGCCCCTAACTAAGATTACTCCTACAAGAATTTCAAAAGCGCTCGTGACCTTCGCCAGCAAAAGACCTAGCCCTGCTAAGGAAGTTGAGAACGTATGAAAGCCTCTGGCAAAGGTTTTCTTCCTTCTCGCAGAACGCTCCAGCTCAGTGGACTCGTATCGGCCCGCCCGTGGCGGCTTTAATATGGAGAGCATGCCAGCTAAACCTCCAACGGCGCCTAGCCCCAAAATAATGTATGCAAACTTTTCCACTAGGAATTCTTAGCTACGATGCAGAAACTTTGTCAGCGGTTAAAGACAACTCCTGAAACGCTACCTCTATGCCTAGAGTTTTGTATAACATGCTTTCACCGCCGCAAGCGCCTCTGTCTTGTTATGGAATGACTCTTTTACGAGCTTTGTCCAATACAGGGCAGCAGCTGCCACACCAGCGGCAGCCCATCCGGTCGCGTGCGCTAAAGCATCCATTTTGCCAAATAGTTTTAAGCCAAGAGCCATTCGGTTCGCGTGGAGGCTTAGCATTTGGCACAGGTTGGGTTTTCTGCGGCGTTCCTCAAGCACGCCGTCGTAGGTGAATCTGGCTGTTATGAGTTACTGTGGACTCCAATGTCGGCCGTAGTCTTTACTGAAAAGTTCCGTCAGCTTCGGCCGATCGCTAAACGGGGTGAGGCTCATCACTCCGAGTCCATCTTCACCAATTTTTACATCTTTAATCGCTGCTCGATTATTTTTCCAGTTTGGTAGATCCTCCACTATGTCCCAAGCTTGCCAAGTCGCGCCGCCGTCGGTTGTCACAGCATATTTATAAACCATAAAGACATACCCGATCTTATCCTTCACAAAACGAACTTGATCGCGTGGGATAGGATCCGGATCGTCATGCCGATAAGTCATAATTTCCCGCCAGCTGTCTGATTGAACCGGTGCAGATTCAAAGACGTAGTAAGCGCCACCGACGAATCCGCCATTCTCCTCCGCATACGCTGTGACGCGAATTTTGAAGACATTATTGCTAGTCTCCCACCGTTCATTGACCTTGACCCCTTTGCGGGGTTCGGAGATGAGGTGACAGCCGATTGACAGAGCAATAACCCCACACGCGAAAACTATCCTTAAAGCCCTCTTGTTCATGTCCCTCATGGCCTCTCTCGTCTAGTCGGATCTACTGGCAAACCTCGCTTCTTATGTCGTTAGCTGTATTTCTGCGGATGTATCCAATTCCATTCCCGATGGTACTAGCCCCGAGCCTTGTACTTACCCCGTTTAGAGCTATGTCAGCACCATCCCTGCCCGGCTGTTCTAGACTATTCATAAAGGTTCTGGCAGGAAGGTAACCTATATCTGCTCCGGCGATGAACCCACCCACGAAATGACGCACTTGATTACTAGGATCCCTAAATTGAGGCTTAAACCCACTGGAGCCGAACGAGAGTCTGGGAGGAACGAGGGGTCCCCCAGCGTTATGTCGCATTTCTTGAATGCTGCTGTTATTGGCTGAGGTGAATGTCCGCGCCAGTGTGTCCAGAAATTCCCGGCGGCTAGAAGAGTTGTTGGCAATTACATCTACATTTGCCGCAAACTGCTGGCAGTCACTTATTTCCTTTTCGTCGCGTCCAGGGTTCTGCGGCTTAATCTGCCCGCTGCCGTCGTAGTCAGACTTACGCTCTCAATTAAGCCATCAGGCCCAGGATCAAGACAAAAAGCAGAATGGTCGTAGATGTCAAGGCAGTTATCAAGAACACTGCTAGGGCAAGTGCGTTTTCCAATTCCTTTTGTTCTTTATTCTTAGCTCGGAGACATCGCCAAGTTAGCCACTCATACCTCCTGCGCGCCGACGGTTTTAGCACATAAATCCAACTGACAACACTGAGCGATGCCAATGTCAGCCATGGAAAAAGCAATTCGAATACAGCCCGAAAGTGTCTCATTTGAGCGTCTCGGGAATTCCCAGTGGAAAGTTAACAATAGCGAAGCTGGAGACAGCCAGTTCCCCGCCATCGAGGACCACTTCGACGATTAAGAAGTGACTACCCTTTTCGTACTTTGTTGTTTTTGCAGCGTACCAAAATTTGCGCATAGCCTTTGTCGTACCATCGGCATAGACCTTTGAACCTAATTCTTCCTGTTTGAACTCGAATTCGATTGGCCGCCCGTAAACTTGCAGCATCTGATCAATAATCGAATCGAAGTCATTCGCTTCCACGGTCTCTCGAAAAGCGTTCTCCATCGTGTCCCTGAGAATGCTTCTACGATCGTGTATAAGATCGTTCGCCACACGGTCGCTTAGCTTGCGAGCGGTGGTACTCTCAATCGGGAATCGCTCAGTTTCTGAACTAGATGCTCGCCGCCCACAAGCGGAGAGCAAGATGGCAAATACCAGCAGAGCAGCCGCGAAGCAACTCATTCGAAATTGCCGCTCGATCATAAACAAGGAATCTGCCAGCCTTTGGTAACCCATACTACTGAGGCGCCGACTCCGGGAGTTGTGCCGCCAAAACTGAATGATCCATTTCTCAGCGAAGATCCGACTGCTCTCAGACTCCCTAAATTGAGCTTCCCAGAATACGAGAATCCCACGACCGACCCAGCACCAAACGAATAATTCAATCCGGGAGAGATGTCAGTACCATTCCTAACCATCAATGACGCACTGCCCTGCGGAGGTACTCCTAACCCAACTTGCATTCCACCGTACAGGTGTAGCTTGTTTGCTGTAATTTGGGCACCAACTGTAGGTCCGACACCTGCTCTGCTCTTGCCGAAATTGATGTCGCCTTGTCCACTACCCACATGGTTACAAGGGGGCTTAGTCGGCCGTATCGGCGCGGGCGTTGGTGACGGATGCGGCTGGGGCACGGGATCCTGCGGCGCGAATGGCTCGAAGAAAAAGTACAGACTTTGGTACAGGCGACCTCCGTCGAACGTTGGCTCGTGATTTACAACAAGTACATCGCCATAAAATCCAGGGCCGCTTCCAACTGTTCCGGCGCCCGAGTTCACGAGACCGAAAGCCGTGCTGCAATTAACCGGCATGCCGTCCACCAGGCAGGTAAGCGCCATCTCCAATCCCGTCGGATCGAGAAAATTCACGGGATCGCCCTGCACATAAGCATAGCGATTAAAGCTTTGTGGATCGGCCGCGTCGTAGCTACCGTCGTAAGGGTCGGGTTGGTCGAAGCGCGAGTGCCAGCGATTGTAGCGACGGAACATGGCTTCGTCCGTGCCGTTCCCGTCGCGCTCG
>JBGPYG010000157.1:0-8015 GCA_041493085.1 Pyrinomonadaceae bacterium
ATCTTCGCGCCCGCGCTTGCCTATCATCTGGGCGCGGGCTTCGTGCCGGTACGCAAACCGAAAAAGCTGCCGGCGGAGTGTGCCTCGATCTCGTATGACCTCGAGTATGGCCAGGACACACTCGAAATTCATCGGGACGCCGTCGGCAACGGTCATCGAGTGATCATCGCAGACGACCTGCTGGCCACCGGCGGGACCGCAAAAGCTGTTTGCGATCTAGTCGAGGGACTGGGTGGAACGGTCGCCGGCCTGGTGTTTGTAGTGGAACTCGAGTTTTTGCAGGGCCGACAAAAGCTCGATGGCTATGACGTGCGATCGTTGATTAAGTATCAGTCGTGAAGCAAACAGCAGACAGCAGACAGCATTTCGCAGCAGCGATTGGTAGTCGGCAACGGAGTGTTGGCGATGAGGTGTTAGCCGGCCGGCTGACCGCTGTTTACTGTATGCTTGTCACTCTTGTGCTCCCGTAGCTCAGTTGCATAGAGCGTCCGCCTCCTAAGCGGAAGGTCGCGCGTTGGAATCGCGCCGGGGGCACCACTTCTTTTAAGTGATGAGTAATGAGTGATGAGTAGTAAGCGTCAGGAAAGATACTGACTGGTGAAACGCCCCTCCGGTAAGTTGCCTGCATAGTTCCCCCGCCGCCCAAGGCCCCGGGTTTCCTTGACACCTCAGCTGACGGTTGTTATACAGAAACTTCTCAGATTCCCTTTCCAACGTAAGTCCTCTCTTTCTAAATTTTCTTCAGAGAGTCAGGCTTATTCACACTTGTAATGATCGGCGCAAAAGCCGGTTAAAGGAGGTCCCCAATGAAAAATCTAAAGTGCCTACCCTACGCACTTTTCACGGTGCTGGTTGTTGCCTGCTTCAACGTTTCCGTGTCGGGGCAGTCGACGGAAGATAAAAACAAACTTGCCACAATCACCGCCATGGGTTCGAGCGTCAGGTGGGACGTGGCTGCTCAGTACTCTGCGCTGACCATGACCGTTTCGGCGCCCGACGGCCGGGTGTTCCGCAGAGAGTTTAAGGCGGGCTCCTTGCCCGAATTCACCTTGATCGATAAACAGGGCGAGAGGTTGCCAGACGGGCAGTACGTTTACGAACTGCGCCTGACTCCGGTGTTATCGGCGGCAGTCAAAGAGACGCTGGCGGCGGAGCGCGGCAAAGACGACGACGCGGAGGACGTGCGGGCGACGCGCAAACGCGTAGAGTTGCCGGCCCTGGTGCAGTCGGGAACCTTCTCGATTCTGAACGGGTCGGTTATCGTCGCCGGGGCTGTCGAAGAGTTCGGTGCGCGACCAACCAGCAAAGTTTCGGAGCAGCCGCGACTTTCAAGCGCCCTGGCTGCGGCGTTGAAAGTCCAGCGGCACCATCTCATCTCGATGCCTGATCAGGTGATCCCCGACGATCTGATCGTACAGGGCAGCGCCTGTGTCGGACTTGATTGCGTTAACAACGAAGTTTTCGGTTTTGACACGATTAGGCTTAAAGAAAACAATGATCGGATCCAGTTTGACGACAGCAGCACCGCAGCCGGCTTCCCCACCAATAACTGGCAGATAAGGGCGAACAGCTCAGCCAGCGGGGGCGCCAGTTTTTTGGGGTTCGTAGATCAAGGCGCCACCGGCAATTCGGAGACTGGAACGATTGTGTTTGAAGTCGATGCGGGAGCACCGGCCAACTCGCTTAAGGTGAGTAGCACGGGCAAGGTTGGACTCAGAACAGCCACGCCAATCCTGGATGTGCACATGAACACCAGCGACACTCCGGCCATACGGTTCGAACAGAACTCGTCAGGTGGCTTCACGGCGCAGACGTGGGACGTGGCCGGCAACGAAGCCAACTTCTTCGTTCGCGATGTCACCGGCGGCTCGCGCCTGCCCTTCCGCATCCGACCCGGAGCGCCCACCAGCTCAATCGACATCAGCGCGAGTGGCAGCGTCGGCGTCGGGACGGCGAGTCCGTCCGGTACCAAGGTTCACGTGATCTATAACGTAGCCAACGATGCGACTATTCTGGCCGAAGCCGGATCGGCCATGTCCCCGGCCATGGAATTTAAGGATGCTGCCGCAACCCCCAATCGGTGGCGCGTTGGTAGTGGCTTAAATACCACTACCGATGGGTTTTTCTTTATTTTAGATAAGCGGCAAGCCGCAACTCGTTTGATGATTAATGCGTCCGGCAATGTTGGCATTGGAACGTCCGCGCCCGATCAGAAGCTGTCCGTGAGCGGAGACGCCAGCAAATCCGTGGGGGGAGGATCCTGGCAGGTTTTTTCGGATGAGCGCCTGAAAAATATCAAAGGCGGCTTTAACAGCGGACTGAAAGCGGTCATGCAGTTACAGCCGATCCGCTACCAGTACAAGCAAAACAACTCTTTGGGGCTCCAGTCGGAAACAGAAAACGTCGGCTTCGGGGCCCAGTCACTACAGAAGATCATTCCTGAAGCTGTGACTAAGAATAGCAACGGATACCTAATGGTCAACAATGATCCGATTCTCTGGACCATGCTCAACGCAATCAAGGAGCAACAGAAAGAGATCGTCGAGCTGAAAGGACAGGTCCGGCAGTTGCGGGCAGCCTCGCGCCGGCGGAGGTAAGGACCACGCCCGCACGCGCGTAACGCGCTTGAATTCGAATCGATGTTTGACCGACTCGGCCCCCAGTTGCTCGACTGGGGGCCGGTCGCTTTTTACACATCCAAAAACTTGGCGCGATGTTGCGGTTCCGGCAAAATGCAGGACTCGTGTTTGCCAAAGACGCGATAGCGATTACGCGCCACGATCTTGTAGACCGCATCCCGAAATGCTTTTGGTATTACGCGTCCAACTCCCGCCAACTTCCAAAGCCCATCAAGCTGCGTCAGCATGTAGAGGATCGCGTCGGAGCGCGCGAGCAGGCTCTGGCCGGGTTGACCGTAATTCTTCACGACATAAACCGTGTCGAGGTCATGCGGGTCAACGCGATGATGCGTTAACAAGCTGTTGGCGAATTCGCTTTGCAACGATGCGAAACGAAAACGGTCGTGGGTGTCGCGTTTCAGAAGAAACTGCACGAGATGATTGCAGAGTCCGCAAACGCCGTCGTAAAGAACAATCGGGTTGGATTCAGGAATAGGCAAATGAACCTTGCGAGAGAGTCACTTGAATTCGAAAGATTTGATGTAATCGGTGTAAGTCTGGTCCCAACGGCCGATCGTCTTTTCCGGGCCGGTCAGTTTCACAAAGTAGGAACCCTTGGGTGTGTCTATCACGGCGGCCCGCAGCCGGTAGATCGATTTGTTATTCACCGGAGCACTGTCCGGCGACATTCCTCCAGCGTAGTTACCCGTCACGTCGACCGTATTGACTTGCAATCCGTTAACAGTCAATGCCTCGGTCTTCGCTCGTTCGCTTGAGGGATGTCCGTCTGGCTGGTGCACCTGGTTGATCCAGCGATCGATGTTAGCTTGTGACGAACCGCCCTGGCCCTTTCCAAAATAATAAACGACGAGGAGTGCGTCTTCACCGTCGCCATCGGCCTTAGGCAATTTGTATTGCGCCACGCGCATGTCGGAAGTCGGCTTTTCCGCCGTCCAACCTTCAGGAGCTTTGTAGCGTAGTTCACCCGCGGCAGTTTGAGTCGACTGGGTTGAACTACGCGAAGATTGCGCCGCCGTATTGTTCGGCCCAACCGCACCAGAGTTTTTTGAGCAGCCGCAGCAAATGACCGTGACCGCGCACAAGGAGATAATTGTTTTAAGCATGGTATTGATTTAATCGTAAGTCTGCGATTTACTGCAAGCGCTGGTAGTGTACTGGTTTCAACTCTCTGCGTTACCTCGGCGCACTCGCCGTCTTGTCGATGAGTGGCTGTCCTCCAGTATTAACCGCCGAGACGCAGAGGACGCCGAGTTTGCGCGGAGAAGAAACTGCAAATTGTGACACCACCCCAGCGCTCTCGATCCGATCTTCCGAGCTTTCAAGCCCTGCTCTATCGTCGCAACATCGTTCACGGCGCCGGCGTCGAGAGCAAATAAACAGCGAACGAAGCCAGCCAGTGTTCGCCGGCATAATCACCGCTGGCGACATGAGCCAGAGCGTCGCCGGCATGCAGGCGCGCGGAGGTTGCCAGTGCCCTTCGCGCCGGGTCGTTCGGCGCAAGCGCGGTAGCAATGCTGCGCATACACCAGGCGCGGCTGAGATTGAGTCCATCCAAATGTACGAGCTTAGGATCGCTACGATCCGTCACGGTTGCCGGATGAAGCAACGTCTTTGGCGCCCCGGTTGCTAGCTGCGGCAGAAAACCGTGAAACCAGCGGCGAAACTCAGCCGGCATCATCACCCGCCGCATGAGATCTGCTTCCATCAGCGCCGGTGAAAAGAAATCCTCGCCGCCTGGCTCCCACGCACCGGGATAGTTTGTGTCGTTTGCAAAATACGCCCGGCTACGTTCAGCAATGAGGGCCGCGAGTTTTTCATCCCCTACTGACTTTGCGTAATCAAATGCGAGAGCCAGCCCGAAAGCGGTGTTGGGATGGACGCCAGTGCGAATCGGATAAGTTTGCTTCGGCAAAAACACAATGTACGAATCGACCAGAGCATCCACCAGCGGTTGCAAATTCCTGGACCAGATCTTCGCTTCAGCATCGTCTGACAGGGAAAGTTCTTCAGCGAGTTTCAGCAACCACGCCCAGCCGTAAGTTCGCTCAAACGACTGGCGGTTTTTCTGTTTGAGGTAAGCAGCCTCCGCCAGGATATTTTCGGCGGTAAGGTTCGCGCCAATTGCCTTGCGAATGTCTGCCGCTTCCGAAAGGTCGGGAAACATTCTGAGCAGACGCGCGAGCATCCAGTGGCCGTGCACAGAAGAGTGCCAGTCGTAACAACCGTAGAAAGCCGGGTGCAACGCTTTTGGATTTTGCACGTCGCCGGGATCGTTCAAGACATGCTCCGGCTTGTTTGGGTATTCCCTGGCAACACACTTCAGTGCCAGGCGCGCGAAGTGCGACGCTTGAGATTGAGTTAGTGAAATATCTGGCGGCTGAGACTTACTCACCTGCGCGGTTGTCGAGACCGCACCGAAAGCAAAGAGGGCCACGCCGAAAATGGTTGCGAATATCTGTTTCAACACTGCTTCTCCTGATGTCTCTTCGGACAAATGAGTCGAGCGGACAGGATTTACAAGATGAACAAGATTACACAATCGAAACGTCCCGCTCTTTGAGTTTCTCCTGTCAATCCTGTAAATCATGTCCGCTCTTTTCTTAGTATCTATGTGACGGACGGCCTACGTGAATGTGCGGTCCGGTCGCGGTGCCTGGGATCGCTTCACGAAACGCCAGAAAAGGAATGCCATTAGCGCGCAAGAACCCGAGCAACGCCTGCCCCTCCGGGCCATCCGGATGAAGCGAGACGTCCATTGCGTTGTGGTGATCGAGGCGCCAGCGATCGTGAATGGAGCCCTGGCCAAAAACGGCAATCGGCAGCGGCTTCTTAAACCTATCAAGGAAGAAGCCCTCAACTTTCCAGGCGTCTGACAAAGCCCAGACGGCGGCGCCGTTGTAGCGAATGAAGGAGGCAGTGCTTATCATGCCGCCCTTGCGCATTGGTTTGGCCTTCGCTAGCTTCGACTCCGCTGCGGCCTCGAGCAGCGTGTCGGCAACCTGCGAGTCGGCGCTAGCCATCCGTCGATTTACTTCAGCCACCTTGTCTTTCTTTTCCGCAACCTCGACCTCACCGGCTTCCACAGCCTTTCTTGAGATCAAACCTGCGGCGAACAGCTCCCTTGATTTAGTTAGTTCAGCTTCTGCTTTGAAAACACTCTTCTCGTAGCTCGCTCGCAGCTTTTCCAGGCTGGCTTTGTACTCGTTAGTGGCCTTGATGAACTCCTCCCGAAGTTTTGCCAGTTCATCAGCGGGTTTGCCTGGAGTTGTTTTGGTCTGGCTTGCCCTGGTCCTGGGTTGAGTAGTCTTTGTTTTCGTTGCGCCCGGTTTCGCTTCCTTCTTTTGCGCCGCTACTGCCGATGGCGTTAGAAGCAGGAGACATGAAAGCAGGACACCGGGATAGATACTGAAAATAATCCGGCCGCTGATTTCTGGAGACACCTCCCGGCTAACGAGTCGAATGTTGGTCCGCTTTTTCATGATCGGGCACCCTGCTCTAATTCAGAGTTGATTTCACCGCCGATGAGAATTGCCAGGCCGGTAAAATAGAACCACAGCATAAGTACGATCAGAGCGCCGAGCGAACCGTAGGTGACGCTGTAGGAATTGAAGAAGTGCAGATAAAACCTGAAGCCAAATGAAACCAGCAACCAGAGAACAACCGCAGCAAGGGCACCGGCAGTCCACCACTTTCGCTTTGGTCGACTGTCGTTTGGCGCGAAGTAATAAATCAGATCGAAGGTGAGCAGCAGGAAGACTATCGCGATAGGCCATTGGAAGATTTTCCAGGCAATCGTAAAAGCTGCGCTAAAACCAAAATGCGCCGCGACTCTATCGCCAATATGCCCGCCGTAAAAGACGATCGCCAGCGCCACCATGATGAACACAGTGACCATAATCGTTAAGAAGATTGCCACCAGCCTGACCTTCCACCAGGGACGATCTTCTTTCACGCCGTACGCTGCATTCAGCGTATCGCTGATCGCGCCCATGCCGGTAGAGGCAGCCCATAGAGCGGCCAGAATCCCCAGCGATAGTTTGCCTCCCCCGCGCGCCTTGCTGATCTCATCGAGAGTAGTCTGCACGAGAGTTACCGCGGACGACGGCATAACCGTGGCGAGATACGTGAGTAGTTTGTCGCGCAAATCTGATCCGGCCTGGGCAAAATAGCCAAGCAAGGTCATTAGAAACAGTAGCAGTGGGAAAACGGCCAGAAGAAAATAATATGATAGTTGGGCAGCGCGCCCGAAGATGTCGTGATCGTTGATGCGCGTCCAGATGCGGGCCGCAAAAGTTTTCCAATTCAAAGCAGAAGAACCCATTGAATCTTGTCAGAACCGGGAGCGGACCGGGGTCCCCGCGCGGGCAGCCCGCGTGGGGTGGGGGTAGCGACCGGCTCTGATCGGACCTAAGACATGGGACCTTGGACTTTGGATTTCACTTGCGACCCGGCCGCTAACGCTCCCGCGTCTGACACGCACGCCGCAACCACTCACTTCACCATGGTGCCCGTTCGACCCCAGCGGGTGTTGGTGACAAAGTCCAGGAGGAAATTACCGTTGGAGGGTGCGCTCTCGTCGAAAGACCAGTAGACAAACATCGCGCGGCCGATAACCAACTCCCGCGGCACAAAGCCCCAGTAGCGACTGTCTTCGCTGTTGTTACGGTTATCACCCATGACGAAATACTTGCCGGCGGGAATCGCGACTTCGTGGCCATCTCCTTCGAGTTTGAAGATGGGAAAGTCTTCTTCGACGAAATCGGGATTGTAGTAAACATCGTAAACTTCGCCAGGCTTCCGCGGCGGGTTATTCACTATTGTTACCGGCGCCTTATCGTTGTTGTCGATGGCCTCAATTTGATGCTCCGGCAGCGCTTTGCCGTTAACGATCACATTTCTGCCTTCCAGGCGAATGTGATCGCCGGGCAGCCCAATTACTCGTTTGACGTAGTTGGTCGTAATCGGCTTATTGTCGGGCCTGTCATCTCGCCGGGGATCGTAACGATTGCCGGGGTACTTAAAAACGATGATGTCGCCACGTCTGATCTCGCGCTGCGGAAGAAACGGTAATGATTCGCCAGGTGCAAAGATAAATTTGTTGACTAAAAGATGATCGCCGATGGTAATTGTGTTCTGCATGGAACCCGTCGGCACCTTCACTGCCTGGACGATGAAGGTCATGCCAAACAGGGCCATGATCACGGTGACCACAGCCGATTCAAAATACTCGCGCCAGACAGACTTTGGCGGACCCTTTGGTTTAGTTTCCGGCTTCGGCGGCCCGTGGTGCCCGTTGCGATTGAAGACACGGGAAAACGCAGACGGCTTCGTATCCACTTTCGTTTCCGCTACGTTGGTTGAAGCTGGCCCGCTGGA
>JBGPYG010000011.1:0-24855 GCA_041493085.1 Pyrinomonadaceae bacterium
CAGGCTATACGCCTGCTCGCACAATGTCAACAAGCAAAAGGCACTGCAAGCGCGAAACACTGCAATGCAGTCAATCTCTTCTGCTATGTCCGCGGCATCGCTTCACGTCCAGTAGGTGCGATCGAGTGAACGATAGCCCACCGCTTCGGCGACGTGTGCGGAGCGAATTTCTTCGGAACCTTCCAAATCTGCAATTGTGCGGCTGACTTTCAGGATACGGTCATACGCGCGCGCTGACAAGCCCAGCCGTGTCATCGCTCGCTCCAGCATTTGCTCGCTTTCGGAGTCGATGCGGCAGTGTCGGCGAATCATCCGCGGCGTCATCTCCGCGTTGGAGAATATTTTTTCGTCCCCCAGGCGGGTGCGCTGTTTGTCCCGTGCGGCAATTACACGCTGGCGAATCGTCGCCGAGTCGTCAGTCTCCGGTGGCGCCTCGCCGGTAAGATCACGAAACTTAACCGCAGGCACATCAATGTGGATATCGATTCGATCCAACAGCGGACCCGATATACGACCGACGTAGCGCTGAATTTGCAAAGGCGTGCAGCGGCACTCGCGCGTTGGGTCGTTCCAAAAACCGCACGGACAGGGATTCATGGCGGCGGCCAGCATGAAAGACGCGGGAAAGGTAAGCGACATCGCAGCGCGACTAATCGTAACTTTCTGATCCTCGAGAGGCTGACGTAAAACTTCCAGCACGCTTCGATCAAATTCAGGCAATTCATCCAGAAACAACACACCATGGTGCGCCAACGAGACTTCGCCCGGACGCGGAATTGCGCCCCCACCTATCAATCCAGCGTCGCTGATGGTGTGATGGGGCGAACGAAACGGCCGCTCGGTAACCAGTCCGGCCCGGCCAGTCAGTCCCGCGACCGAATGAATCTTTGTCAATTCCAGCGCCGCTTCAAACTCCAAGGGCGGCAGGATGGTCGGCATCCGTTTCGCCAGCATCGTCTTACCCGAACCCGGCGGGCCGATGAGCAGGATGTTATGGGATCCGGCGCTGGCAACTTCGAGCGCGCGCTTCACGGAAAGTTGGCCACGAACTTCGCGAAAGTCGACGTTGTAGTGATCCGATCGCAAGAGAATTTCAGCCGGGTCAATCGTCAATGGCTTTGGAGGATCAGGAGAACGCAAGGCTGCTACTAGTTCAACTGCGCTGCGCAGATCAGCAACCGGGTAAACATTAACCCCGGAAACCACCGCCGCTTCTTTGGCGTTCTCATCCGGCAGGATCACATGCTTGATCAGCGCATCACGCGCCAGAATCGCTATCGGCAGCGCACCTTTGATAGGGCGCACACGTCCGTCGAGTGATAGCTCGCCCACACAAAGCATATTGATCAGGTTGTTCTCCTCAGCTAGATCTCCATTAGCGCCGAGAATGCCAAGCGCGATCGGCAGATCAAAACTAGCGCCTTCCTTTCGCACGTCGGCTGGAGCGAGGTTGATAGTGATTCGCTGAAACGGAAAAAAGAAACCGCAGTTGGTAATCGCAGCGCGAATTCGTTCGCGCGACTCACGGACGGCGGCATCCGGCAATCCGACAATTGTTACGGACAATGGCGACTCTGCCTCGCCACGAACGGGCGTCAAATCGACTTCGATATCAACGAGGTCGGCGTCGATGCCATAAACGGCCGCTGAAAGAGTGCGAAAGAGCATGGGAGGTGCTTCCTCTGTGAAAACAGTGGAGATGGCAGAGCTTTAAAGGTAAGCGGTGTGGGGTGAAAACGAAGCGAGCGCGCTTGCGACGATATCGAAAGCGCGCTCAGTAGACTTCCCGTTGAGGGTGACAACGAGGCGGACGCGTTAGGATTTCAAATTCGGCGAATTATCTGCGGCGCGACGGAGCAGCGGCGGCCGTCGGGGGCAGTTTGACTTCTTGTCCCGCACGAAGCTCGACTTCGGGAGTCACGCCATTCAAGCGGGCAACTTCGTTTGCATCGAGATTCCGAGCGGCCGCGATCCGGGCGATGGTATCGCCTTTACGCGCGCGGATCTTGATCAACGCTGGGCCGGCAGGTTCTGCCGCGGCTTTGCGCCGGTAAAGTGTTAGGCGGACATTGCTGTTGGGAACTACCACCTTGTTGGTCGACTTCAAATCCACTCCATTGTTCATTGCCTGCAATTGAGCCAAACTAACTCCGTTGCGATTGGCAACATTCTGGAGGTCTTCTCCAGGCACTACGGAAATCACGCGGGCTGAATCCCGACGTTCTGCCGGAATCCTCTTAAGCAGGGCGAAAAACTGTTTTCCTTTGCCGCCGGGGACGCGAACGTTGTAGGCTTCGCCCCGCGGTGTAACATCTCGCCTAATCTCAGGATTAAGACTGCGAATAGAATCAACACTGGTGTCGGTCGCCTCGGCAACGAGCTGCAAACTTGTGGCGTTCGCCACCTGCACTACGTCATAAGCCATCGACGATTCCGGACGAATACCCTTGAAGCCGTACTTTTCAGGGTTCTTCGCAATCAGGATTGTCGCCAGGATATTTGGAACGTAGTTGCGCGTTTCCTGATAAATGTAGGGATAGATTGCCCAGAAATCTGCTGTGCCCGCCCGTGCTATCCCACGGTCGACGTTGCCGGCGCCTGTGTTGTAGGCGGCCATCGCTAATTCCCAGTTGCCGTTGTAACGGTTGGCCAGGCTCTTCAAATACTTAGCCGACGCTCGGGTCGCTTGTTCAAAACTATTGCGCTCGTCAATCCACGCCGTTTGGCGAAGACCAAACTGTCTACCGGTGCTGGGAACGAACTGCCACAGGCCCGAAGCCGCGGCCCAGGAAACAGCCTTAGGTTTCCAGGCGCTTTCCACCTGGCCCAACCAGGTAATATCAACTGGCACGCCTTCTTCTTTGAATATTTGTCGCGCCATTTTCATAAACTGACCAGAACGGCGCAGCCCGGATTCCATCGTGCTTCGACCACGACCCTGGTAATAGTTGATGTACTGTTGAATCAGCGGGTTGATTGTGAAGCCAAAGTTGACGTTTTGCTTCGCCTGTTCAAGGGCGAGTACGTCAGACTGGGAAACGTTCTTTTCGTCATCCGTCAGAACCAACGTGCTGAGTTCATCCAGCGGAGATGGCTCAAACTTCTGCTCGCGAAATCCAATTTGGGGCGGATCGTTTTTCTGCTGTGCAGCAGTTGCCGGGTTGCCGCTCTGAGCAACTAGCTCGGATACATTCGCCTGAACCGGAGTGCGGCTGAGGGGAACCTCTTCACGATAAATGCGCTCGACGAGTGCCAGATAGAAACCTTGCAATCGCTGACTCGCTCTCACATCCAAACCTGATTCCAGGATTGAGTCTACGGCTTTATCAAACTCGTCACGAGCCTGATCCCGCTTATTGTCGTCGAGATTCAGTTTGCCTTTTCGGAAGTGGTCTTCAGCAGCCGTAATGACCTTAGAGACTTGTTCCTCTGACTGCTGAACTGCGGTGGGAATATCGCGAGCCGACGAACCACCAGCCGGAATCTGTCCATAAACACTGACAGCCGGCACAGCGAGCACCGCAAATAGCGTTATTCGCGCTATAAAAGTCTGGTCGCTCGTTGTCATCAACTGTATTTCCCCTTCAAAAAGTTAGTGCTAATTTCCAGTCGGTTTCACCGCGAGTCCATCGCTAAGCGGCATCCATACTTATTTGCGAGGTCCTTTGCTCCCTGGCAGTTTGATTGGGTTGGATGACCCCAAAAATGCCTTCTTACGCGAAGCCAAAGTCGATCCGGAGGTTATCACACGGTTTTCCGGAGTGTCAAACTCGTCACATTCTAAGTAGACGGCAAAATGGTGAACTTTTCCACTGGATTGCTATCGTTTAGTTAAAGATGCGCTTCCCTAAGTCCGAGGTTGTGCGCCCTTCTTAAACGCTCCGGCCAAGCTGAAAGATTCACAAATCGGTCCCAAAGGTTAAGAAGCCCTTCAGTTACGTACGTCGTCGGGATCTCAAAGACGAACCGTGGGAACAAAAGAAGAACTGCTGGTAGTTTCCATCAGCAAAATTCAATTCAGAAGAAAAGGGCCGCTCGAGTTGAGCGGCCCTCCTCCATAACCACTGCTAATTTAGTTTACCGAGTAGCGGTTGTAGCAGCGGTTGCATTGGTTTGTTTAGCCTGGAGCTGCTGCCAGTAGTCCTGCACAAAGTCTTTCATCTTTCCATGACCGAAGCGAGTGTAGAAGTCGTATTCCTTCATCTCGGCGTACGCCTGATCGAAGTTCCAGTGATTGTGGTTGAAGCGGTAGGCCGCGCCCATGACACCGGTCCGATGACGGCCGCCAGCGCAGTGGACAAAAAACTTGCCGGTGGAAGAGTTGTCTACTAGTTTCAAAAACTGATTAACCTGATCGAGTTTTGGATACCCCTTGTCTTCCATCGGGATGTTTACGTAGCGCATCCCCAAGGCCTCTACGTTCTGCTTTTCATCGGCCGGGGAATCCTCGCGTAAATCAATCACTGTTTTGATGCCGAGCGCTGCCAGGTCCTTGTAGTCCTTATCCTTCGGCTGGGCTCCACGGTAAAAGCGTTCATCCATCTGACCGAAATTCTTGATTTTGATGCTGGGAAAACTGCTGTGTTCTTGCGCAAAAGAGACAGCCGCAAACACGAAGATTAGGGCAAGAGCCGCTAGTCCGATTGCAGGAGACTTTGTGTTGAATCTCATCACTATTCTTAAACTCCTAACGTAGTCAGACCTGGCTAAAAATCTCGGGCTGCTTAGGGCTTTTTGAACGAATGAGAATCAGTCAGTTCCAATCAAAGTTTCCGTCAAGCGAAACCAGAGAGTAACTAGTCGGGGTGGGGTTGCTAATACAAAACTCGTGTCAAGAAACCAATGAGTAAGATTCAAAAGCCACTCGCCGAGTTGTATAAAACTTCGCGAAACATTTGGACGCTGCCGTATCGCAAATCAAGCGCTGGTTAGGCTGGCCTGGCTGCTGCTGCCTGGGGCATTCGTTGCGGTCTCGGTCCGGAACTAACTGGTGGAACTACCCTTTCTTTCAGCGCCTCGCGAAAGACCTGGCGCATATTGTCAACAAAGACAAACCGTATGTCCTTGAAGGGTTCTTTCGGGACCTCGTCCAGATCGCGCCGGTTCTGTTGCGGCAAGATTATTGTTGAGACGCGAGCGCGGCGAGCGGCGAGCATTTTCTCCTTGACGCCTCCGACTGGAAGCACGTTTCCGCGTAACGTAATCTCACCGGTCATTGCCACATCTTTCCGCACGGCTCTTCCTGAAAGCGCCGAAACCATCGCGGTTGCGAGTGTGATCCCGGCGGAAGGTCCGTCTTTAGGAATCGCTCCCTCGGGAATATGAATATGGAGATCATAGTTACTAAAATCTTCTTCGTTGATCTCCAGTTCCTTTGCCCGCGACTTGGCGTATGAATACGCAGCCAGCGCCGACTCGCGCATGACCTCTCCCAGTTGACCCGTCAGCACCAGATTGCCCTTGCCTTTCATCTTGAGAGCTTCAATGAAGAGGACGTCTCCACCGACCGCGGTCCACGCCAATCCGGTGGCGACACCAATCTGATCCTTCTTAAGCACTTCTTCGGGAATGATCTTGGGTGCACCCAGAAGCTCATGTAGGTTTTTCAATGAAACTCGAACGGAGCCTTTGTGACCTTCGGCGATTCGCCGTGCAACCTTGCGGCAGATGCGACCGATCTCTCGCTCCAACTGCCGCAGCCCAGCTTCCTGTGTGTACTGTTGAATGATCGCACCCAACGCAGTTTTGGAGATGTGGAGATCCTTCGCGGTTACGCCGTTCTCTTCCATCTGTTTTGGCAACAGATGCCGTCTGGCAATCTCGCGCTTTTCTTCCTCGGTATAACCAGCCAAACGAATGACCTCCATGCGATCGCGCAGCGGCGGCTGAATTGTATCGAGCACATTCGCGGTGGTCATGAAGATCACGTTTGACAAATCAAACGTAACGCCCAGGTAGTTGTCGCGGAAGCTGTTGTTCTGTTCTGGGTCGAGTACTTCGAGCAACGCCGATGACGGATCGCCACGGAAGTCGGCGCCAACTTTATCGATCTCATCGAGCATGATCAGCGGGTTATTAGTGCCGGCCTGTTGGATCGACTGAATAACCCGACCAGGCATCGCGCCCACGTAAGTTCTTCTATGACCGCGAATCTCCGCTTCGTCGTGGACTCCGCCCAGCGACAATCTCATGAACTTGCGATCGAGCGCCCGCGCAACCGATCGCCCGAGGGAAGTTTTGCCCACGCCCGGCGGGCCGACGAGACAAAGGATTGGTCCCTTGGGTTTCTCCTTGAGCTTCCGGACAGCCAGCGCTTCAATGATTCGATCCTTAACTTTTTCCAGTCCGTAGTGGTCCTCATTCAGGATGCGTTCGGCTTTTTGCAGGTCGAGGTTGTCAACCGAAGCTTTCGACCAGGGCAGGTCGGTCATGATCTCCATCCAGTTTCGCAGCGTGGCCGTCTCGGCCGCGTCCGGATGCATCCTCTCGAGTTTCTTCAATTGCCGTAGCGCTTCATCTTCGGCGGGTTTCGGCATGTTGGCGGTTTCAATCTTTTCTCGAAACTGCGCCACTTCCTCCGCCAGCTCGTTGCCTTCGCCAAGCTCGCTTTGAATTGCCTTCATCTGCTGCCGCAAATAAAACTCCCGCTGCGAGCGATCGATATCGGCACGCGCCTGGGTGTTGATCTCCTGCTGGACCGTCAAAACCTCAATTTCTTTGTTAAGCAGTTCGTTGACGCGGCGCAGTCGCGCTGTGGTATCGGCAATGTCGAGCACGGACTGCGCGTCCTCAACCTTGAGTTCCAGATTGGAAGCAGAAAGATCCGCGAGCCGGCCGGCGTCATCCAGATTCGCGATGATTGCCATCACTTCGGGCGAAATGTTCTTACCAAGGTTGATGGCCTTCTCCATCGATGCGCGGACATTTCTTACCAGCGCTTCAACTTCGAGCGAACGTTCAGGGGGAAGAATCTCGTCCATCACCTGCACGCGCGAGCGAATGTATTGCCCGGCAGTGTCGACAGATTCAATTTCCGCGCGAGCGAGTCCTTGCACAAGTATGCGTATACGACCGTCTGGCAATTTCAGCATGCGCATGATCACGGCAGCGGTTCCAACTTTGTAAAGATCGTCGGCAGTTGGTTCTTCTTTGTCGAGGTCTCGCTGGGAAGCGAGCAGGATCATCCGATTCTCGCCGAGAGCTTCGTCGACCGCCCGGATGGATTTTTCGCGCGAAACGAATAACGGCACGATCATAAAGGGATAAATGACGATGTCGCGTAGCGGCAACACCGGCAGATCGTTGGGAATCTGCAACTCTTGCGCGTTATCCGCCGCTTCCATGCCTTCGGTTATTTCAGCGTCTTTGATGATTGCCATAGTTAATATTAACTCAATTCCCTAATTCCGAGTTTTTGATTAGTGTATTTGACGTCTGAGAGCGACCACGCCACGGCCCTCTTTTACCGAACGGCGACGCTCTATTCGCCGCTTCCATCCTTCACTGGAATCTTGAATTCCACTCCCCTGCGATCCTCAATCTTTGGAAGACGCACCGTGAGCATTCCATTAGCCACTTCGGCGGTCGCATCCTGCACGCTCACCGTCCAGCGCAACGGAACGATGCGACTAAACCTGCCGTAACTGCGCTCCGAACAGAGATGCGACAGTATCTTGTTTCGCGCCACGCGCTGTTTTTTCTCACCCCAAATTCTTAGCTGCGTATTAGTCGCGCCAATCTTGATCTGATCCGCAGTTAGTCCGGGGAGTTCCACTCGCAGCACTATCGCGTCGGCAGTCTCACAGAGATCAACTGGCGGCGCCCAGGTTTCTGAGGCCAGGGGATCCTCCGCAACCGTCGCTTCCTGCAGAGCAGCAAATAATCGTCCCACGCGATCGCGGAGGCGATGGAGTTCAAGGCGTTCAAGACCTGTTGCGCGGACGGGTTTAATCATTTCGTGGGACAGGTGTTCTAGGTCTGTCGGCTCAAGTGATGCCTTTTGATAGGCGAACCACTTTCGACCCTAATTCTTCCTGCTCGCCTGGCTAGCGCGTGTACGCACGAGATGTTTTAGTTCAGTCATAAATTCGGAAACGTCTTCAAACTCAAGATACACCGAAGCAAACCGAACATACGCGACTTTGTCGAGTTCCTTCAGGCGACGCATGATCATTTCACCGATCTTACTGGTCGGTCTTTCACGCTCGGACGATTCCTGCACATACTTCTCTATGGCATTCACAATCGAATCGAGCTTCGCCGAAGGGACCGGCCGCTTTTCGCAGGCGCGCAGCAGTCCGGCCATCACTTTGTTGCGGTCAAACGGTTCGCGGCGCCCGTCTTTCTTAACGACCATGTAGGGAATCTCATCGATGCGTTCATACGAGGTGAACCGTCGTTCGCATCGCAAACACTCTCGGCGACGCCGGATAGCCTCGCCTTCGCGAGACTCCCGCGAATCAACCACCTTATCTTCGAGATAACCGCAGAATGGACACTTCATCGCATTTGACCTCAGAACGGATTTGGATCCGCATGCTTCCGACAAGTTCAATCCCTGGCCGTGGCTGTTTCCAGTTCGTTTTGCACGAAGAGTTTGTCCGGCAAAATCTCTTCATCTTCAACTGCGTGTTCGACAGCTTCCGATGATGTCTTAGCTCGCAACCGGGAAAGGTTGATATCGCCGCGGATAATGTAATAAACGCCAAAAACCAACGCCGGACCGAAATCTACGATATGCAACACAATAGAAATTGCGGCGGCCTTTTCTCTTTGTACGTTAAGAGCTATTAATCCGGCAGCGGTCGCGGCGTGGAAAGCGCCGGCGGCCCCACCAGGCGTTGGCACAAGCGAACCTACCAGCGACCAACCCAGGACAAAGACTGTTTCAGTCATGCCAAAAGGAAGTCCGAATGCGCGGAACACGAGCAGGTTTGCCAGCGCTATGGCTAACCAAACCATGGCAGACCAGCCTACAGTGACAGCAAGTTCACGCGCATCCACAAGCACGCGTAGCGCGCTCGCGAGTTGTTCCAGAATACTCAACACAGCTCGAGTCAGCCGCACCGGCACCAAGCGCCGCCCTTCGAGTGTCTTTTTTATCCAGCCAATTGCGCCTGGCGACTTTTTTCTAAACTGCGTTAGACCATACACCCCTGTCACTGCAACCAGCAGCAGAATGATCCCCGCCATGCGCACACGGCCAAACTCAACGCCGGCGTTTGCCGGTGGCTTAAACCAGAGTAGATTTACCGCAAACAGGACGACAACGGCGATCATGTCGTAGATTCGCTCCACCATTATCGTAACGAACGAGGCACCGGGACGAATCTTAGGGTCGCGCATCGGCAGGACTACGGGACGCACAACTTCTCCGGTTCGCCCAAACAAGAACACGGCGCCAAACCCCACCGTTGTGGCAATAAAGAGGTTTCGCAGACTGGCAGGAGAAAGAGGAGCGAGCAGCGCGCCCCAGCGGGCGGCGCGGAACAAATAGGCCAAACTGATTACTAACACGGCGAGGCCAAGCAGGTAGGGGTTTGCATGACTGACGGCCTGGCGCACCTCTGTCCAGTTTAGCTTCCTGCCAAACCACCACAGAATGGCGAGGGCAAGCAGACAAAGTGCTCCAAACTCAAGGTATTTTCGGCTAATAGACTTCAAGTATTAGTAAACCGCTTGACTTGCCAAGAACGCAAACCACAAGATATTGGGCCGCGCGAAGGCTACTACAGTTCATAACACGGAGCAAGATAGGCGGTAGTCGGGTTACCACCGACTTTCCTTTGCCCTGCTTTTCGATTTTTTGGCGACCTTCTGAGTTTTAACCGCGAGTCCAATCTCAAAGGCCGCGAAGGAACACGCAAAGGGGCGGGAACTTTCCCTTTCAGCGAATCGTAATTCCGTCTTGACAAGGGCGGTCCACGTGGCGCAATTCGCGCGGACGATAAAACAGGTAAGGCGGAGAAGCAATAAGTGGGGGCTGCAAGAGCTTTGGCTGCCAACGAAGGAGCCGAACTGGTTCGCAAGTGTCGCGCGGGGGACGGGGCGGCCTGGGAAGAAATTGTTCACAGCTACTCGCGAAGAATTTATAACCTGGCCTACCGTTTTACTTCGCGAGCCGACGCAGCCGAGGATCTGACTCAGGAAGTTTTCATCAGGATTTATAGATCTTTGGAACAATACGACGCTAAACAGGGTGACCTGCAAAATTGGCTGATGAGGTTGGCGCGCAACCTGATTATCGATGACTACCGGAAACGACAGCGCACGCCACACGACAACCAGGCCGACGACCTTGCCGATCACACTTATCACCTGCATACATCTTCTCGTTCAGTGCAGCAGGAGATGGAGCGTCAGGAACTAGGCGCGCAGGTGCAGGCCGGCATCGATAAACTTTCGCCAGACCTGCGAACCTGCGTAATCCTCCGAGACATTGAGGAGTTGAGCTATCAGGAGATAGTTGATCTTTTGGAGATACCTGAAGGAACTGTGAAGTCGCGGATTAATCGCGGTCGCATTGAGTTAGCCAAGATACTGCGGAGGATGAAAGTGTTGGCTGTGAGCGAGGCTTAATCTGGACGCGCTGTTTCGCTGGCGTGGGCGAAGCAGTTAGGAAGAAAAAGGGAAAGGGGCGGGAAGAGAAAATTGATGCTTTGTAATGATTTTGAAGACCGGTTGACGGATTACCTCGACGGCGCGCTTGAGCCTGCTATGCACAAGATGTTTGCCGAGCATGCTCTGCGTTGCCCGGTGTGTCACGAGACTCTGAGCGAAGTGCGAAACACAATGCAGGAGTGTCACGCTGCAAATGGTTTGGACGCTCCCAGAGAATTGGAGGCACGGATTCTGTTAAGCACCATGCCCGAAACGGCGATGACCTGCGAGGACTTTGAGGAGTTTCTGACAGACTATCTCGACGGATTTCTTCCGGCGTCGCTTTATCACCGCTGGGAACGTCACGCTGTACTTTGCGCCCGCTGTACGGAACTCCCAGGTGAAGTCGTACGCGCGATCGGTACTTGCTATATCTACGTTGGGGAGGAGAAACCACTGCCAGCCGGCCTCCATGAAAGGATCTTGCTTGCAACCTCAGGCTCCAGGATTTCGCAAGAGATTCGCGCGCCCTTTGGCGAGAGGCTCGCTTCGTGGCTGCGAGTTTGGCTCGATCCAATCATTTCCCCACAGCTTGCGACGGTGGCCACGATGTTGCTTGTAGCAGTATTTGTGCTAACCAACACCGTATCGGCAGACGGATCGATTAGTGGTGTCTATAGTGCCAGCCTGCGATTAGCCGAACAGAGTTATGCCGCCGGATCGAGTGGTGGAATAAAAGAGATAACCAATGGCCTCAAGGAACTAGTCGGGGGGCAGCGGCAGGGCGCGCAACCTGCTACGGAACAAAACCAGGGTGGCGGTCAACAGAAGCCGGCGCCCAAACAGAGTGGTGCTCCCAACAGGGACAAGCAGAACAAGCCCTAAGTTATCTAGTCGATTCTGAATTAGCGATGTTGTACTGCTCTTACCATCCGAAGAATCCGGGAGTTGTCCAATGCAACCAGTGTGGGCGACGGCTTTGTTCCGCTTGTGATCACCGGATTCGCGGCTTCCCGTTTTGCCAGGACTGCATTGTTGCCGGCGTTGAGTTGCTGCGACAAGAATCGCAATCGTCTCCGTCGCCGGTTAGCTATCGCAATAGTTCCCCGTTCATAGCCACGCTATTGTCTTTCGTCCCCGGACTTGGCGCCGCCTACAACGGTCAAACGGCTAAGGCAATCGTCCACTTTGCGATCTTTGCAAGTTTCTTTCAGATGGCGGTGCTCACGCAGGGCGTTCACTTCTTCATTCTGGGCGTGCTTGGCACCTGGCTTTTCTCTGCCGTGGATGCCTGCCGCACAGCGCAACTGATGCGGGCAGGACTGTCGTCGGATACGGAAGAGGATGTAATCGCGCGACGCTTGTATGGGAATCCCTTCGCCTGGGGCATCACGCTGGTAATCATTGGCACCCTTTTCTTGCTTCACACCCTTCTGGGTGTGCAGCTTCCAGTTCGTCAGTTGCTTCCCGTCGCGCTCGTTGCGCTTGGCGCGTACATGCTTTTTGACTATGTTCGCCGGCGCCGCTCAACCAGTCGAATTGTTCGCTTCGACTCACGACAGCCGCCACCGTCGGTGGTTGTAAGCTCAGCAGTCGAAGCGCCACGCTTCCGGTCGGGGGAAACCACACAATTCGGGCGGAGGGAACTCGAGTCTATTCCGTTCAAGCGAAGTTCTTAGACGATTAACAAGGCCGGCGTTATGGCACTACTTCTCAAGGCAATTGGCGGCATAACCGCTCTCATTCTGCTGGTAATAACACTCCTGGGCTCTATTCTTACCCTGGGCGGATTCTTGTTGGCCGCCATCAAGATATTGATCGTGGTAATCTTCATCGCGGTCATAACCATGATCGGTTTTTCCATCCTGCGAGACCGCTCGCGCCGCCGTCAGGAATAGGAGATATCTAACCAAATCGGCCCGCCGCACCAGTTGCAATGACCTTAACGCGTGTGATAGGGTCAGGCTTCTTTTGCAGCAGCGGCCGGATGGGGTTTCACTTCAAATATTGAAGTTCTCCTTATCCGCTGCAATCTTCAAGCAGGTCAAAAACTACCTCGTAGAACAATAAGCTCGCACAAGTCGCCTTTTGGAGGACTGTGCTTTCAGTTGCTTCAGCTGCCCCCGTGCTTTGTTCGCTGACGCAACGGGAGAGACGACAGATGGCTAGAGACGACCGTTTTTACGCTTTCATAATTGCCCATACCGCTCGTTCCAGTTCAACCATCCGTCGCTTTTGCTTCGAAAAGAGATCCCTCCGACTTCTTGCATTATTTGCGGTCCTGCTGCTCTGTGCCTCGCTCTACGGCTTTTATGGCCTGACACAGCAAGCCGCGCACTTCCGCACCGAAGTTGAGAATCAACGTTTACGCGCCGAAAACGAGCGACAACGCATGGAGCTCAATTCGTTGAGCAATCGAGTCGATGCCGTTGAGGACACTTCACGAAAACTGGCTGAAAAGTCGGGAGTCGTCGAGGAGCCAACTTTGCATGGTACGGGTGGCCCGGCGCTGCCACTGGACGCCAACAGTTTGGCGAAGCTTGAAGATAAGATGAATCAGCTCGAATGCAGCATTCATGCTTATGAGGCCGTTTTGCGCGAGCGTGGCTACACGCCGTCAGTTTGGCCGGTAGTCGGAAATTTGGAGAGCGGTTTCGGCGGTCGCCGGAACCCCTTTGGCGGGAGTTCCTTGGAGTTCCACTCGGGCCAGGATATTGATGCAGCCTGGGGCGACCCAGTCGTTGCGGGAGCCACCGGGAAGGTATTGTTCGTAGGCTGGCAAAACGGCTATGGCCAGTTGGTCGTAATCGATCACGGCGGCGGTCTCACCAGTCGATACGGACACTTGTCACACATAGATGTGGCCCAGGGACAAACGGTCCAGAGAAGCCAATTCATTGGCCGCGTCGGCTCTACCGGGCGCTCTACTGGTCCGCATCTCCATTATGAGATCCGAATCAACGACGAACCCGTCAATCCACTGCAGTATCTGTTGACGAGTGCGGTTAAGTGACTTTTTTCTCTTGACAGCCGAAATTGCTTTCGCTTAGTATGCGCCCTCGTCTAAGAGTTGGAGCCTCGAAGTTTGTCCTAAGTTTGTCGCTTTACAAGCTTTACAGCAATGTTTTCTGTAGTTGTCCCCCGTGAATATGCATGATGAAACGCGCCAACGAGCGCTTTTCACCATGCATTTTTTGTTGATTGTGTTTCCGTATTGCGCCACTTAAAAAAGCGCGTCCGGCCCACAAGCTTTAACCCAGGTCGCGCGAAAGCTCCGCAAGCTCTCGCCCCCGTTTTACCGAATCGTTAGGAGGATTCGTTGTTATGTCTAGAATATCCGGTAAGGTCAAGTGGTTTAACAATTCGAAGGGTTATGGATTCATCGAACAGCCAGGCTCTTCGGACATCTTTGTTCACTATAGCGCCATCCAGGGCGACGGCTTCAAGACTCTCGAAGAGGGTCAGGAAGTTGAGTTTGAGGTGACGCAGGGCCCGAAAGGACCGCAAGCAGAAAATGTGATGAAGGTGTAGGTCTCCCCGGCTTGCTTTAGCAACGCCACTGACCGCTTCCGGCTTCCGGTCCGGTAAGCGCATAAAGGAAAAGGCAACCTGTTTAGGTTGCCTTTTCTGTTTCCTGAGGTGATTTCGGTTTACTAAGCTCGTTCGCCTCTCGCTTTGAAGCTAACGTGCCCGCCTTCCACGTCGATGGAAAAGGAAACTCGTTCACACCCCAGCCGTTCCTTGAGGCCGTCGGCTTGTGACGCAATCAATCGGTGAAAACGAGGAAAGGAAAAATCTTCCACTGGTTCCCCGCAAACCTTCTTCGCTTCTACCAATGCGCTATATATGTTCTTTACCAGCTCAACATCTTTATGAGCGTCGTCGCAGACGAAGTTTGCTCTCTTGAAGTCCGCCACTGCCTGCTGCTTTGCGCTGACGCGCGCTGCGGCGCCCGGGTCCCGGCCTTCTTCCCGACCCTGCATCGTTCGCCGCCAAAGGTCGCGGAAAGCGTTGTAACGTGAACCCAGGGAATTGTAGCGATAGCGCTGAGCATAAGTGAGCGTGCGATCGTCGCCCAGGCGCTTAATCATGGTGTCGACCCGTCCCTTGGTATCGTAGGGTGGTTTCTTTGAGCAGCCATTGAAAAACACGTCAAATTCAATTTTTAGACGGCGAATGTTCTCTTCGAGTCGCGACAACTGGTCATCTACCGAAGGCTCCAAATCCGCGACTGCAAACTTGTTCTTACTCTTGGCTCTCAATTGTGATCGGACAAAACTGTTATCGCTTTTGGACATTGGGCTGATCTCCTTACAAGGCGGGAACACGGGCGAGGTTGCGTCGCGGGTGGGACGCAGCTAGATCGAGTCTAGGGGTTGCAAAAGCTCTGTGTCAACAACTAAGTCGGAAGGGGATCGCGGGCACCCTCGCGCGCAGTGCATAGCGGCGCATGGTTTTGCTGGAAAATGGGGACTAGATTCACCTTCCACTTTCGCACTTCGCGCTCATTGCGGGCGAGGGCGCCCGCGCTCCCAGTTAAGGCGGTTTGCTCCGTTTACGAGGAGCAGCTATCCTACGAGCGCAAATCGAATCCCTTGAATATCATGGCTAATTCTCCCGCCTCCACTGCTCCTGCGTTACGCGCGATTCCCTCCGTCGATCAGTTACTTCGTACGGAAGCAATAGCGCAACTGCGAAGGTCAGTTGGCATGCCGCGCCTGACGATAATTGCTCGCGAAGTCACGGAAGAGATGCGCAGGGAAATTCAGTCGGTGGGTTTGCCACAACAGACAAAAGACGCGCTACTGAACGAAGCTGTTCAACGAATCCAGAATCTCTGCCGGCGCGACGCACTTTCCGTCCTGCGTCGCGTCATCAATGCGACTGGGGTGATTCTGCACACTAACCTCGGACGCGCGCCATTATCCGAGGCGGCTCACAGGGCAATCGCTCTCGAAGCTGCCGGATATTGCACTCTTGAATACGACCCGGCAAGCGGCGCGCGCGGTAAGCGTGGCGGCTACGCCGAAGAACTTCTCACCCAACTTACCGGGGCTGAGGCGGCTCTGGTTGTCAACAATTGCGCCTCTGCGGCTTTGTTGATTCTCACAGTTTTGGCGCGCGATGGCGAGACGATCGTCTCGCGTGGTGAGCTGGTAGAAATTGGCGGCGATTTTCGTGTGCCTGAGGTCATGTCCAACTCCGGCACGCTCATGGTGGAGGTTGGCTCGACCAACCGCACCCGCATCGACGACTACAAACGAGCAATGAACGACCAGACGCGTCTCATCATGCGCGTCCATCCCTCAAACTACCGGATAATCGGATTTACGGATTCACCCGAACTTTCCAAACTCGCGGCGCTCGCGCATGAGTCAGGATTGCCGTTGTATGAAGATGCTGGCTCAGGAGTGCTAAGCGATTTGAGTAAATATGGCCTGAGCGATGAGCCGATCATAAGTGAATCGATTGCAGCGGGCGCGGACGTCGTTTCCTTCAGCGGCGATAAACTATTAGGTGCTTGTCAGGCAGGACTGATTGTTGGACGACGCGAGATTATTGATCGCCTTCGCAAGCACTCTCTTTATCGGGCCCTACGGGTCGACAAGTTATGCCTGGCGGCGCTCGAAGCCACACTCGATGCGCATCGACGTGGCGCAATTGAGGAAATACCTGCCCTGCAAATGCTGGCATTGTCCGCGGACACGATTGAAAAAAGAGCCGCGAACTTCATCGCGCAGCTCGTGGATGGCGGGACCTCGGCTGGACTAACAGCCACCATAATTTCAGGTCAATCAGCAGTCGGCGGTGGCTCGGGGCCCAATGTTCACCCTGCGACAGCCCTCATTGCACTCAAACACGAGCGTCTCAACGCGGATGAAATTGAACGGAATCTGAGACTTTTTTCACCTCCGGTAATCGCCCGTATCGCCGATGAGCAGGTTTTACTCGACCTTCGTACTGTGGACGTAAATGAGGAATCCGAGCTGTTGCAGGCAGTAAGATCGCTCGGAGCTTAACTTTTCCCGGATCTTTCGTCTGAAATTCCTCAACTTCCCCGGGTTTTCAGTGGCAGTAACAAACCCCGCCAGTGTATAATCCTCCTGCTTTTGTAATGCTGGCAAAAGCGTTTGCACCCAACCTCCTCAGACGTTTCAATCACCACTCTCAAGCTTGGCACATTCTTCTTCCTTCAGATCCGTTTTGACCTATGTCTGCATCGCTTCGATGGCGGGCTCGTTTGGCTTTGCCTTGTGGATGGCGGGAATCCTCACATCGCTTCAGAACGCCTTTGTCCTGCTCCCGAAGCCGGGTGCTGTACCCACGGTCCCGAGCTTTTGGGTTGGCGCCGTACTAATCTTTACTGTTTCCTTCGCGGTCGCGATTGACGTCGGCCGGTTTGGAGGACGACGCGCTTTCCTTTACCTGGGCGGAGGTTTTCTCGGCCTCGCCGCGGTGAGCCTCTTTGCCTCCTGGTTCTTCTCAGTCGATATCCTGTTCGCTCCGATAGCTCTCGCGGCTTCAATCTCTGCGGTCACGATTCAAGTCAAACGACTCCGAGAGAGGGACAATGAACTAACTGAAAAGTTAATTGCATCATCATGGAAATTTGAATCGCTTCAGGCCGGCGACGCGGAACACCGTTTACTCAGCGGCTTGAAACTAGTGGACACGGTACTCGCGCCAAGCGAGGCAATAGTCTTCCGTCGAGACAACGATGGTCAACTGATTTCCTCAGCTCGTCTTCGCGCAGCCCAGGGCGGTTCTCTCGACACGAGCAGAAACTCGGCCTGGCGCGATGGCGTCAGTTTGTGTGAGCGAGCGATGGCAGCGGGTGAAATCATCGTAGAGAAGAGCGAGGCTGACGATGCTGCTGCAAACATCGCCCTGCCCTTGCGGCACGAAGATCGCACAGTTGGTGCGTTGCTCATTCGCGTAACCCAGGAATTTAACGACGACGATCGTGCGCTGCTGACTGCTGTGGGTGGACAGATGGCACGCAATCTGCAGCGCGAAGAAGCCCACCAGACTGGCATGCGCAGTTCGCTAGCCTTCTTCTCCTCGAGGGAATCTCAGCAGAGACTTCAGTCACTCTATGTTCTTAACGGCGCTTTGTTGGAGCAGAGTGTAGGTATTAACGCGCTCTCCGAAATCGGCGACGGTGTGGCGCTCGGGTATCTCGACGGAAGGATTGCGTACGCAAACGCGGCGCTGGCAGCCTTGGCCGGACTCACGCAGAATCGCATAGGCAATCTAAGCTTCTTCGATCTCTTGGACAGTTTTCGTACCGACGTTTTCGACGAGCCCGTCATTGCGGTCCGAAGAGTTTTACAAACTGGCGAAGCCTATGAACGCGAGCTTCACTTTGCCGACCGCAATGCGACCTACGGCCTGCGCATCTCACTGGTACGGGACGATTCAAGCCGCGCGTCAGCGAATCAAACCGACGGCGACACAAGCACGCCTCAACCACTCTGCCTGGCTCTGGTGATCAAAGACCTGACCCTTCTCAAAGAGTATGACCAGTTAAAGAGTGACATGATTTCACTCATGTCGCATGAGTTGCGCACTCCGCTAACCAGCATCAACGGCTTCGCTGAATTGCTAACCGCGGACGAAGACCTTCCGGAACGGGCGAAGGAATTTGTAACTATTATTGCAAACGAATCGCAGCGACTCTCGCGCATGATCAATACCTTCCTGGCGGTCACTAAACTACAGAGAAAAGACAGGCAGGAGGTCTTGAAGATTCCTCTCCGCTTGGACGAGGTCGTGAAAGAAACGATAGCCAGTCTCCAACCGGTCGCGAAGAAGAGGCGAATCCGTCTGGTTGAGCAGCCCACGCAAAGACTTCCTCCGGTTGCGGCCGATAAGAGCATGATCACGCAGGCAGTCAATAATCTGGTTAGTAACGCTATCAAGTACAGTCCTGAGCGCACGACAGTTACTGTGTCGACAACACTTGAAGCTGAAACCGTTAGGCTTTGTGTCGAAGACCGAGGCTACGGGATTCCCGCCGAGGCAAAGGATCGCGTCTGGGAGAAGTTTTACCGCGTGGTGCGCGAAGGACAAGAGAAGGATGAAGAGTCTACAGGGCTAGGACTGTCGTTTGTCAGGGAAGTCGTTGAACAGCACGGGGGAACGGTAGACCTTGACTCAGAAGTAGGGCGTGGATCGAAGTTTAGTTTTACGTTGCCAAGACTCTAATTATTAGCCGCGGATTTACGCAGATAAGCGCGGATCAGACCAGAAATAACCAGCGCAAGCCGGTAAGATTTTCTCAGATTCGTGTCATCCGCGTTAATCCGCGGCTAGTATTTATGCTCCTGGCTTGTTGATGGTTCCGCGGCAGGAAGGTGCACCACAGATGCACCTTTTTTTGTTTGAGTGAAGCGTTGACTCGTAATCGATTGTGATTTCTTCGCCTGGCTCGATGTCGCGCAAGGCGATGAAGAGGATATGGCCGTAAAGAATCTGCATGTAGGCGTTGGGCTCGCATGAATGATTGATGTAGTGCGTGCCGTTTCCACCACGACTGCCGTCCAGACTCCAACTATTATTGATCGCACAGATGCGTAACCTTTGCCGCCCCGCCCGGCGATTGGCCTCAGCATTCGTAATCTTCTCGCCGGTGTACTCTGCGATTCTTCTTCTGCCCTTGAAATGAGCAGCGGAGAAACAGCCTTTGCCTTCAATAGGAGACTTCCGGATTTCCAAGCCTGGGGCGAGTTTGAGTTTCATGTTGGAATCAACTCGAGCATTCTACACCAGGATTGAAGTTCAGAGTTTCAACCTTTAGGTTGCCAGGCCCCGTCGCCGGTTCCGCCTCCTGCGCCCTCCCTTACGGTCGGGCTACTGCCCCGCTCTCCGCGCCAGGGCAAACCAAACCTTGAACTTGAACTCTGGTTTATCAGAACCGGGAGCGGCAGCGACCGGGTATCGGCAGGGCGATCGAGAACACCAGCTCGCTATTTTAGAGCCAATCGTTTCTGGCGATGTTGTGACCCCGTCTGATAAAACCGGGTGCGTCAGACTGTACCCAGAAAACAATGCGGCCGCCAACGCGCTTTCCTGCCTGGCGGCCAACAAAAGGTGGTTGTGAGGCGAACTACTTGAGCTTAAAGCTGCGCGCGATTAGATCTGTTTGATTGCGAATACGCGCGAGCTTGTCCCGCAGGCCTGTAAAACGCAGAGCATAGATCGTGCGGTTATCCGTCTGCAGATAGTAAATGCGCCCCATCATGGGCTTGGCTGTTTTTATGAACTCGTAGGATACAGTCACTCCATTTAGACGACCCTTAAAAGGCTCCTGTTTTCCTTCGACGAACCCTGGGAGGAATCGCAGCTTTTGCTCCATATCGCGACGAGCAAGATCTGAAGGTGTCGTGCCGGCATCGACCACTTCCTTGCGAATCTGGAGATAACCGTCGAGTCGATCCCCATAAACGAATTCCGCGTGCTCATGGGCTACTTCAGGTTCAGAAATGACGCGCCACTGGGTAGACGGCAACTCGATCGAATATTCAACCTGGTCGCTGGTGTAGATCTCCTGGGCCACCGCCAGGGAACAACTTCCGGCAATCAGAAGCAAAACCGCTATCAAGTGTTTCATCTTAGTAACTTAACTCCTTGTGTTCCGCATGCGTTATTAACGATGTTTAGTTTGGCGTGTCTCAGGAAGTGCTGTCCGGTTCATTTAGCGTGGTTTCGATGCGCCCTTCTGGCGACCTAGTTGTCTGAAGCCGTACTCGTCCAGATAAACTAAGGCGCTGGCCACGCAACCAAAACGCGCGACTCCGTTACGAGTTCGCCTTCGCAATAGCTTCCCTTTGAATTGCTACCAGCGATTGAATTCCCTGAGTTGCCAAGCCGAGTAAGCTCTCCATTTGATCGCGCGTGAATGGCTCGCGTTCTGCAGTCCCCTGCACCTCGATGAATCGGCCGTCGCCGGTGCACACCACGTTCATGTCAACTTCCGCCTTGGAATCCTCATCGTATTTTAAGTCAAGCAGCGGAATGTTCTCCAGAATGCCCACACTGATCGCGGCAACTTCGTTGCTGATTATGGTCCGTTGAAGCTTACCGCTCTTGAGCAGGCGATTACTGGCAATCGCAAAAGCCACATACGCTCCTGTAATCGCCGCGGTGCGTGTGCCGCCGTCGGCCTGTAGGACATCGCAGTCGAGGGTAATTGTGCGTTCGCCAAGAAGCTTCATATCTGCCGCTGCCCGGAGGCTACGGCCAATCAAACGCTGGATTTCGTGCGTGCGTCCCGATGGCCCGCCGCGTCTAACTTCTCGCGGCGTTCTTTGTTGGGTAGCGCGCGGCAGCATTGAATACTCGGCAGTTATCCAACCCTGGCCGCTGTTGCGAAGAAACGGTGGCACCCGCTCGTCAACTGACGCCGAACACACCACCCGTGTTTGGCCCATCTCAATGAGCACGGAACCTTCCGCATAAGGAAGATAACCAGGCGTTATCTTTACCGCGCGCAGCTCATCGAAAGCGCGCCCGTCAGTGCGTTCTAAGCTCATCGTGTCCCCAAACTTCAACCGCCTCCAGCACCGAGGGTGCCGTTCCTAAAAACCGCTCCGCCACTCTTGCAAAACGCTCGGCGGCATCTGTCACGTAAAAATGATCCAAATCATCACACAATTGACGTTCCCGCCTAGCTTCTGAATCGCGCTCCGTCTTGGGAGATAGAAGCTGGCTAGATCGCAAAAGCGCCTCGACCTCGCGCGCGGCAGCCTTTCCCGAATCTATCAACGGGACGGCTGTCCCAACAACCCCGCTGATCAAGTTGCGTAAAATTGGATAGTGTGTGCAGCCGAGCACGAGCGCGCCGACATCTTTCTTTCTCAAATCGCTTAAGTACTGTTCGGCTACTGCTCGGGCCACGTCAGTCGCTGCCCAACCTTCTTCAGCAAGTGGAACAAACAACGGGCAGGCACGTTCGATTACTTCGATGGCGGAATTGATCCTGCCAATAGAGGCGGCGTAAGCGCCACTCTGCACCGTAGCCTCGGTGGCAATCACCCCGATCTTCTTCCCAGCAGCAGCTTCAACCGCCGCTCGCGCGCCCGGCTCAATGACGCCGACTACCGGCACGTTAACAGCTTGGCGTATGGCCGGTAGTGCCAAGGCCGATGCCGTATTGCAGGCCACTACCAAAAGTTTGATGCCGTGCGTCTCAAGAAATTTCGCGTTTTCAATCGCGTAACGCTCGACGGTGGAAAGCGATTTCGTGCCGTAAGGCACGCGGGCAGTATCGCCCAGGTAAACGAAGTGCTCGTAGGGAAGACGTTCGTGCAGCGCGCGGTAGACAGTCAGTCCGCCAACGCCACTGTCAAAGATTCCGATGGGGAGGTTAGAAATTTCGGATTGCGAATTTCGGATTGCGGATTTCAAGTCACGTTCCAGGGTCAGGATTCTAAATCCGAAATTCGAATTCCGAACTCCGAAATTCAAAGAATGGTGGAGGCGCCGAGAATTGAACTCGGATCCAAGAGAAAACGCCGATAGACTCTACATGCTTAGTCTCTTCTCTTTCCCGGCCGTCAAGCGACCAGATTTTCGCTTTGCACCAAGTAAGTGAAGTGACAAGACCTCGGTGAAAGCTAGTCCGGCTTAGTCTCGCCCAACCTCACGGACCGAAAGGTTGGGCCAGCTCATCTAAGTGACATCTCGCTCCACGCGCATGAGCAACTTGCGGTGAGACGCCCACTGCTAATTAGGCAGCGAGAGCCAATTCATTGTTATTGGCAATTGTTTTTTCCCTACGCGTTTTAACGAGCTGCATAGAGTAGCCCGGCATGGCATCCGTCGGTCGTCCAAACCCCTGTCGAAGCCTGTCGCCCCCGTTTGCATGTAGATTATAGGACCTTACAACCAGAATAGGAAAAGGCGCTTGATCCTTGAAGGCCAGAGGCAGCGCCCCAACGCCCTGCCGCATCGAGTTCAAAACAATCCTAAGCTATAATTCCAACGTTGCGCCGAGCGCCGATTGAGTACAGTGTGGCTACCCACGTTGTCGTTCGCGGGCGGTCTGAAGCAACGTTTGGCGTTGAGAGAGATGCGAGAGGGCTTAATTCTATGGCTGCAAAATCCCCTGGTTCGAAGTTGAAATCATATTCGCCGAAAGCGATTGTCACGGCACCACCCGAACAACGCCGGCATCTGCTGCGCAGATTTTGGCTGCCGGCAGTTTTGCTGTTAGCGCTCGCTGCCGGCGGCTTGACGGGCATTATTGCGGCTTATGAACTCAACTATTCCCGCGCCGCCAACGAGGTTGCCGCACTGGCGACTTACCGGCCCAGCGTGGTCACGCGAGTTTATGCTGATGACGGCGAAACTGTAATTGGTGAGTTTGCGCTCGAGAAGCGAATCCCGCTGAAGTACGAAGAGATTCCACCAGTAATGCAAAACGCAATCCTCGCCGTCGAGGACGCCCGCTTCTATGACCACGTCGGGATCGATCCTATCCGCATCATTGGGGCCACCTGGAAAAACCTCACCAGCGACAGAGTTGAAGGTGGCTCGACGTTAACGCAACAGCTTGCCAAGAATCTGTTCCTCTCGAAGGAACAAACGCTGAAGCGAAAGATGAACGAGTGGGCGCTGGCGCTTCAGATCGAACGCTACTACACCAAGAACCAGATCATGGAGCTCTATGCAAACCATATCTTTCTTGGCGCCAATGCCTACGGCGTGGAAGCCGGAGCTGAAACATATTTTGGGAAACCGGCGAAAGACCTGACGATTGGCGAAGCGGCACTGCTTGCCGGTGTGCCTAAAGCGCCAAGCGAATATTCGCCGACCTCGAATCCCGTCCGAGCTAAGGAGCGGCGCGATCTTGTTCTCGATTTGATGGCTAAGAACGGTTTTGCAACTCAAGCGGAAGTGGATGCGGCCAAAGCGAAGCCAATTCAACTTGCCGATACTGCCTACTATCAAGCGCAGCCGAAATCGAGCGCTTTTGATTACCCGGTCGAACAGATCAGGCAAGAGCTTGAGGATAAATATACGACGCGCGTAGCTCAGGGCGGTCTTTCCGTTTACACCACTATTAACCTCGAAGCGCAAAAGAAAGCGTATGAAGTCTTGCGCGCAGGCTTGCGGAATTACGACAGGACGCATAGTGGCTGGCGCTCGAGTTACAAAATGATTCCCGCCGCCAACAACGGCCAAGGCCCGCCGTCGGCACAGGAGCTCAACAACTACAAAGACCCGGACTGGTATGGAAACGACTATAAGGAGGGTCGTTTCTTGTCGGGACTCGTAACGAAAGTCGACCGCGCCAAAAACGAAGCCACTATACGATTCGGCAACTACACAGCCACTGTTGGTGCAGCGGATATGGGCTGGTCCAAGCGTCAGCCGAGAGACGAGTTGAAGCCCGGATATCTTTCGGAGTTTGAAATCAAAGAAGTTGACCAGAAGAGCCGGCGTTTGAAAGTTGAACTATCTCAGGTGCCGGCGGTGGCTGGGGCCATGATGACGCTCAACGCCAAGACAGGCGAAGTGGTCACCATGATTGGTGGTTACGATTTCTACAGCGCCAGCAAGTTTAATAATGCCACCCAGGCCTACCGGCAAACCGGCTCCTGTTTTAAGCCGTTCGTCTACACAGCGGCGGTCGAGTGGGGTATGACGCCCGACACGACGGTGAGTGGCGCGCCCATAACCGTTGGTAGTTGGCAACCACACAATTACGATGGCTCTTTAGGCAGTGGCGACATGCCGCTGAAGATGGCGCTCGCGAAGTCGATGAACGTTTGCGCGGTCCACCTGCTGCAAACGGTTGGCATCCAGACCGGCGCGCAGATGGTCAGGCGGTTTGGTATCAAAGTGCCCATGGCGCCGTATCTACCATCGGCCCTCGGCGCCACCGAGGTGCCGCTCGATCAGATGGTTTCTGCTTACTCGGCATTTCCCAACAAGGGCATACGCGTCGAGCCCCACCTGATTCGCCGCGTGCTGGATCGCGATGGCGCGGTACTCGAAGAATGGGAGAAGACGACCTACAAAGTTGTGAATTCGTACGTAGCGTTGACGATGGTGTCGATGATGCGAGGCGTCGTTCAGTTTGGGACAGCGACAGCCGCGAGTTCGCTCGGCGTGCCGCTGGCTGGCAAGACCGGCACCGTGAACGACCATACCGACGTTTGGTTTATCGGCTATACGCCGACTTACGTGACCGGCGTCTGGATGGGCTATCCGGGACGAAAGAAACCACTCGGCAATGACATGACCGGC
>JBGPYG010000080.1:0-11298 GCA_041493085.1 Pyrinomonadaceae bacterium
CTCGAGGTTGGCGTGCTCGCGGTTCGTGGCATGATTGAAGACATAATCGGGCCACAAGGATTGCAATACTTTCCCGTAGTGATCACTTTCGCCGTGCTGATTCTGGTTTCGAACTTGATGGGATTGTTTCCGCTGTTTATGTCGCCCACGGCCGCCGTCAGCGTCACCTTCGCGTTGGGTCTGTCTTCGTTTCTTTACTACAACTGGATCGGCATCAAGGAGAATGGAATTCTCGGTCATCTCAAACATCTTGCGGGACCAATTTGGTGGATTTCATGGCTGATATTTCCCATTGAATTGATCAGTAACTTCATTCGTCCGTTTTCTCTCGGTATCCGTCTCTTCGGCAATCTGTTTGCCGATGAGAAGGTGGTACACACGGTTTCCCAGCTTGCGCCACCATGGACCTGGATCGCCCCGCTATTCCTGATGCCCTTGAGCATATTTGTGGCATTCATTCAGACCTTCGTTTTTATTCTTCTTTCGCAGCTCTATCTGAGCGAAGTCTCGCATGGATCGCATGCGGAACATGCAGTCGATGCCGAGCACGCTCAGCCATCTGACCACGGCCATCCGCACGCTGAGGATGCAGTACTGGCCGTTTGATTTTTGAACGCGCGGGTCGAGCGATGTAGGCACATGCGCCTGTACACGTTGGCACGCTGGTATGAGTTAGGATGCAGCTTACAAAAAATCAAGAGCATCACTGGCAACTAATACAATCTGGTTCGAAGTTATAGTGTCTGTCTCGCAGGAGCGCCGTTGTAAGAGGGGCGGTGGATACCGGATGCAGGCGAAATCATAACAGCCGGTGGTTGGTTCTTTACGTAGTGGGTTTAGCGTCTATTTCTGAGGTTAAGGCCTCGGCAGGAGAAAACTGAAAATGAGAAAACTCAACTTACTTTTGTTCGCCACAGCGGCCGTGCTAATGAGCGCGATGACGGCATTCGCACAAACGCCGGCGGCGGGGCAGGCCGCCGACAGTGCGGCGGGACTTAAGGCTATCGCCGCGGGCGTTGGCTTTGCCATCGCAGTGGTTGGTGGCGCTATTGGCCAATCGCGGATCGGTGCGGCAGCTTGCGAAGGCGCGGCGCGTAATCCGGGTGCGGCAGCCAAGATTCAGACGATGATGATCCTTGGGCTGGCGCTGATCGAATCGCTGGTTCTATTTGCTTTGCTTGTAGTCTTCGCAAAGGTGTAAGAAGGGGACAGCGCCCGCTGGGCATCAGCGGGGGCGATTGATCATACAATTGATGCGGGCGCAGCTCACGGCTGCGCTCGCATCTTCTTTTCGCATCTTTGCCGCGACCTAAACGTCTATGATACGCTCTTCGTATTCTCCCAAGAAAAATTGTTTCCCGAACAAAGTTAGCGAGGACTTTACCGTTCAATGAAAGCTTGTCCGAAGTGCGGAACAGAATATCCGGACACCACCACACTGTGTCCTTCGGACGGCATCGCCCTCGAGAAAACGGATGATTCCTTACTCGGCCAAATTCTCGCCGGAAAATATCGCATTGACGAACGACTAAGCGAGGGTGGCATGGGGACCGTTTACCGCGGCACTCATGTGTTGATGGACAAGACTGTCGCCGTCAAAGTATTGCGTCCCTCACTTGCCGCCGACGAAAAGATTGTGGCGCGTTTTTCCAGAGAGGCGCGAGCGGCTTCCAAAATTTCCCATCCACACGCACTCAGCGTTACTGATTTTGGTGAATCCGAAAACGGTGTCGTGTTTCTGGTGATGGAGTACTTGGACGGAAAGACGCTCAAGGAGATCATTCGGCAGGAAGGCCCCATGCCACTGCCCAGAGCAGTTGAGATTCTTCGGCAGGTAGGTGGCGCGCTCGACGCGGCACACGGGGAAGGCGTCGTACATCGCGATCTCAAGAGCGACAACATCATGTTGCTCAGCAGCTCAGGGACTGACTATGCGAAGGTGCTGGACTTTGGCATCGCGAAAATTAAGGAACCGGAAGGTGAGTACAACCCCGGCCTGACTGCGCCTGATCTCGTTATCGGCACGCCACAATACATGTCGCCAGAACAATGTTCGCAGTCTCCGGATATTGACGCGCGTTCTGACGTCTATTCGCTCGGCGTAATCCTCTATGAAATGCTGGTGGGGCATGTCCCGTTCACCGGCGGCTCGCCAACCGCGATCATGCTCAAGCACTTACAGCAGCCGGCGCCTTCGGTGTTGAACGAAAGAGCCGATGTCCCCGCTGCGGTTGGGCGCGTGGTGGCGCGAGCAATGGAGAAGCGGCCGGAAGATCGTTACGAGACGGTGGGCGAGTTAGTAGAAGACTTTACGATTGCGGCAGGGATGGAACCTGCCAGTGTCTCATCATCCGGGACCAGCAAACGAGTTGAGCCTCCGACAGCACAACAGTTGAGCGATGACGCGGACGAAGAGACTTTGGTGCGACCCAGGATTACCCTGCCAATTGCGCCGCTGCTTCCTCCGCCGGAGCCAACAGCCTTTACGAGGCCGTCGCCCTCACAAATGTCGCCTCCGAACGCCGGTTTCAATCCCTGGAAAGTTTTGATCCCTTCGGCGATCGGATTGCTGGTTATCTTCGGAATCATTTACGCGTTTACGCGCAACTCGCAGCCAACGAACTCTACCGCGCCGGGTACAACCCTGGCAGCCGATCCGAATAGCTCGCCTGTCGAACCGGCGAAGCCGCCCACGGGCGAGTCTGAAGCTGGAATTCCTGCCGGTGGTAATACGAATACCGCCACTAACCCAAACGTTAACGCGAACACCTCGGCCTCCCCTGAGCCGAGCGGGAGTCCGAGCGACATCGGCGGCGTAAACCTCAACGCCAACGAAAACGCGAACGAGAACTCAAACACTAAGAAGCCCGCGAATCTGCCACTGCCTTTGCCAACGCGGTCCGTAGATGTGGAACCGCCGCCACCGGCACCGAGCGCGACAAAGACTCCAGTGCCCAAGCCCACGCTTCCGCAACCCAACGCATCACCTCCAGGTCTGCGGTAAGTGTTGTCGTCCAAAGTCCAAAGTCCAAAGTCCAAAGTCAGAGTAGGGTTGGAATCGGGAACATAACGCTCGTTGCTCCAAAAGAACGTGCGGATCGCCAACGCGGACATTGGACTTTGGACATTGGACTTTGGACTTCTTTTACTGCTCCCGGTTCTGACAAGCAGTCTCTCGTATGATGTTGACCAGGCGGTCTTCTTCGTCAATTGAGATTTGGATATCGAGAATGTAGCAGGGAAGTTTTACGTTGAGAGTGGCGAGTTTTGTTGCGTCTTTTGCTGTCGTTATCAGGCCTTTAATCCCGGTGGCCTTTGCCTCATTAACCAGCGCGTCGATGTCTGGTTGGTTGTAGTTATGATGGTCTGCAAACGTGCGTGTCAACGCTGGCGTGTAGCCTTCGCGCCGCAGAAGATTGAAGAACGATTCCGGATTTCCTACGCCACAAAATGCCCCGAGCGGTTGAGCCTGGAGGCTTTGCCTATCGACGCTTCCGGCATCGAGTAGTCGAATTCCCGACGCCACCATACGCGAGTTGAAAACCGGAGCGGCGCCAACCAGGCGCTCAACCGCAGTCCTTATTGAAGCCAGATCCTCGACCTGTTCAGTCCTGGTGATTACTACACAATCAGCGCGCGACAAGCCGGCGAGTGGTTCTCGCAATCGTCCGTAGGGAAGTAGGCTGCCGCCGCCCCATGGGTTTGTTGCGTCGATAATCACGATATCCAGATCGCGCGCGAGGCGCAGATGCTGAAAGCCGTCATCGAGCACAAAGACTTCAGTGTTCAGTTTCTCGACGGCCCATTCTCCGGCGGCAACTCTATTCGGGTTCGCAATGACTGCCGCGATTTCCAGGAGATTTTTGGCGAGCAGGAAAGGTTCGTCCCCAGCTTCCCGTTGATTTGCAAGTAGCTCAGTGCCGTTTGAAACCACCACCTGCGTTTTCGGATTCTCTCTTCCGTAGCCTCGTGTTAGCACGCAGACTCTTTTTCCTTCTCGGTTTCCTTCGCGCGCACCGTCGCCGGAAGCCTCTTTCGCGATCGCGCGGCAAACCCATTCCACCAGCGGGGTCTTACCGGTTCCTCCCGTGGTCAAATTGCCGACGCTGATGACCGGTACGGCAAGCGCGGCAGTTGTAAACCAGCCGCGCCGGTAAGCTGACAGGCGTGCGCGGGTAACGGCACCATAAATTGCGCTCAGAGGTAGCAATGATGCAGACCACTTCATGCGCTGGGCGCGCCATTGGCGCGTAGCGAGCCAACATGCTCCGCGACGCTGGTTGGGTTGGAGAGTATCGAGTTTAGTGATTGCAGAGTGCGTTCAGTGGCCCCGCGGTTTTCGTTTACCAGACTCCGCGCCAGAGCGCCTAGTTCCTGTCGCCTGGCTGGCTCAGCAAGGAGTTGCGAGATTACAGTCGCCAGTTTCAACGTTGCTTCCGAATCGGACATTGGTTGTAACTGAACTATCGCGCCGGCCCTCACGAAGGTTTCTACAATCAACTGAAAATTGTGAGTGTGCGCTCCGGTAATCACACAGGCACCCACGGCTGCGGGCTCGAGTATGTTGTGTCCGCCTGTCTTCGCAATGCTCCCGCCAACGAAGACAATCGAGGCCAGCGAATAAACGGATTGTAGCTCACCGATGCTATCCAGAAGAATAACTTCAGCTTGCGCATCTGCAGGATCCGCCGCCGCAGTCCTGCGCGCCCAGCGAAAGCCTGAAGTCTCGATCAAAGCAGCGACGTCCGCGAAGCGCTCGGGGTGACGAGGCGCAATCATCAATCGTGGCTTCGGTTCTGAGTTGGAAACTATCTGCTTGAAGGCATCGAGAATGATTCGTTCTTCAGGCGCATGGGTGCTGGCGGCGAGAATCAGTGGAGAATCGTCGGCCAACTTAAACCGCTCACGAAATGCTGTGGTCGATGAAGCAGTCGCCGGCATAGTCCCAACATCGAATTTTAGACTACCGGACACCAGGGTTTTGTCGGCGTCCATCCCAAGTGCGCGCAGGCGCTCCGCATCAGCCTCCGTTTGCATTATCGCCAGATCTATCGAACTTAGAACCCGCTTCATGAAACTTTTAATCACGCGGTAGCGCCGGAACGATTGTTCCGAGAGCCGGCCGTTTATGATGGCGACTGGAATCTGCTGCTGTTTGCACTCGCGCAGGAAGCCTGGCCACAGTTCCGTTTCCATTACCAAAACAGTATCAGGGTTAATGGCCGTGAGCGTCCGGCGGACGACCCAGCGCCAGTCGAAAGGGAAGTAGAAGACCCTGGCAGCGTCGTGCTTAAATGTCTCGCGGGCAAGGTTCTGCCCCGTCAGCGTGATTGTGGAGATTGCGATCAGGTGATTGGGGTATTGCTCTCTGATACCGCGCACCAGCGGTCGAGCCGCTTGCGTCTCGCCCACTGAAACACAGTGAATCCAAACGACCGGTCGGCCATCGTTGGCCAGGGGCAATAGCGAGCCCCACCGCTCGCGAAAGCCTGCGACGTACTTGCCGTGACGAAATGCGTCGAAAAGAAAACGGGGCAGTAGGATTAGAAAGCCAAGACCAAGGAGAAGACTGTAGATGAAGTACATAGGTAGGACAGGCATTCCTGTCTGTCATCGTCTAGCGGTAAGCCGTTTGTGCGCTAGCGCGCTGAAGACAGATTTTTCATTTTCCATTCGCGAATTCAACTCCGAAGTGCAACAGATCGTGATCGAGACCTGACGTCATCATGGACCGTTCTTGTTCACACCTGGCTTGAGCCCAGGTGCTCCCGGCGTTTTGCGCTTACACTTCGCTCGCGATTATCAGAACCGGGAGCGGTAGCGACCGGCCCAGCGCTCAACTATTAGTTAGAAATGCTGCCTGAACCGCGCAGCAAAGAAGGATCAGGACACGCTGTTGAATCTTTGGCCGGTCGCTACCGCTCTCGGTTCTGATACCCGAGGATTCGCAACCACCCATGTTGCACTTCAAACTTGAATCCACCATTTGCCATTCAAAACGCCGGTAATGGATCCCCAAATGCTCGCAATTGATTTCAATGAAAAATGAGAAATGATATATGGAAAATCTTATCCTTCACATCACTCATCACTTTCCTACCCGCTAGTTCTTGCCCAGTCTACCAGCCAAACCAGCTACAACAGTGACCAGCTCATTGGCCTCGACTGGTTTGGGAACGTGAGTGTTGAAGCCGGCCATTATCGCCTGCATGCGATCCTGGACCCTCGCATAAGCAGTCAAGGCGACGGCGGGAATTCGTTTGTCCTTACCTTCTTCTTGTTTGCGAATCCGCCGAATTAATTCGTAGCCGTCGATCCTGGGCATGCCGATGTCGCTTATCAGCAGGTCGAATTCATCTTCCGCCAAAGCCTTGAGCGCATCCTCCGCGTTCGTGACACCCGTTACCCTGGCGCCGTGTTGCGCCAGTTCCACAGTAATCAAATCCAGCGCATCAGTTTCGTCGTCGACGATGAGAATCTGTAGTCCTGCCAAATTTGCCTGTTCGTATTGAGTTTCCTTGAACACCGAAGCGGCGCCAGCCAATGTTTCCGGACGAAGCTCGCCGCTGGGTAAGGGTAGCCGCATGGTGAAGATGGCGCCATGAGCATCCTCGCGATTCTCAACCGCAATTGTTCCGCCATGGAGCTCGACCAGGTGACGAACGATTGCCAGGCCGAGCCCGAGGCCGCCATGCGCGCGCGTCGTTGAGCCATCGCCTTGACGAAACCGCTCGAACACGTGGGGCAGGAAATCGGCTTCAATGCCTGGACCATTATCTTTTACTTGAACGAGAACGTGAGTAGCGTCTCGGCTTACTGATATCTCAACGCTGCCGCCGTTTGGCGTAAACTTCGCTGCGTTGGAAAGGATGTTCCAAACAGCCTGCTGCAGCCGATCAGCATCGCCCGAAATCATGCGGAGACTCGCATCGATGAAGGTCTCGATCTTAATCTCTTTCGCTTCCATCGCCGGGCGCACCGCGTCAAGCGCGGCGTCCACCACAGTCACCAGATCGACAGGGCTGAGATTGAGTTGAAGCTTACCGGTGATTACTCGCGAAACGTCGAGTATGTCTTCGATGATTTGTTTCTGGGCCCAGGCGTTTCGTTCAATTACTTCCAGGGCGTGTTTCGAGCTCTCGCGATCAAGGCGACCGGAGCTTAACATTCGTGCCCAGCCGATGACCGCGTTCAAAGGCGTGCGCAGCTCGTGGGAAAGCGTGGCCAGGAATTCGTCCTTCAAGCGATTAGCGTTTTCGGCCTCGGCGCGTGCGGCCTGCTCGCGCTTAAACAGTTCGCTACGGTCTTCTTCGGCACGCTTTCGTTCAGTAAACTGCCCAATCTGCCCGCCGATGCCGGCGACCAACCTCAACAACGCTTCATCCGGTTCTCTAATTTCCGGACTAAAAAATTCGATGACTCCCCACACCTCGCTGCCGAGCAGGATAGGGAAACCAAAGGCGGCATGCAGGCCTTCTCGCAAGGCGACTGGGGCGCGCGGAAAGTTTGGATCTGTTACCGCGTTATCGAACCACCTTGGCTTGCTACTCTCCCAAATTCGTCCGGGCAGCCCCACGCCCTTTTTATAAGTAACATTCTTAGTGAACAGGTCAAATTCCGGAGTAGGCTTCGAAGTGGTGTGACAAATTTCGACGCTACGCAAGACGCCTCCTTTGGCGTCAACCTTCCATAGTACGCCGACTTCCCAATCAAGACTCTCGCAAACCGCTCGGGGAATCTTTTGCGCGGTCTCAACCAAATCAAGCGATTCTGAAAGAATGTTAGTTATCGCATACTGCAGCGCCAGCCTGCCTTCAGTGCGCTTCCGTTCTGTGATGTCTCGCTTGATGCCGACGTAACAAAGCGGCGCACCAGACTCACCGCGCATCGTGAAAGCCGACAACTCAATGTACCTGGTCTCTCCAGCTTTCGTCTTGCTAACTACTTCGCCGCGATACTCGCCCTTTTCGGTGAGCTCGCGCGCTACGTCCGCAAAAACTTCTAGCCCGAGATGTATTGCGGGCGTCTGATTTTTGAGTTCGTCGTCTGAGTAGCCCAGCAACTCGGCGTGGGCGGCATTCTGTTCCAGGTAAAAACCCTGCGGGTCGATAATGACGATAGGCTCATTCGAATGGCTGAAAATTGCTCGATACAGATCCTGGCGAGGCTCTCCCGGCATACGAGAGTTCAGACCCCTTTCCGGCGTGAGTGCTTTGCTGGACATAGTTCCAAATGGAGGCCAGGACGCAGAGACAGGTATTGTCTGACAAGGGGGCCAAAGGGGACTCTAGCGGGGGGTGCCTGATAATAACACCAAAAAGGACGGAGACTAAAACGGTCTTTCGGGCGCGGGTCTCGCCGGGCTTGAGGTGCGCCAAGCCCGCCGAAGCCTGGTAGTCTCCTAGTTTCAGTTTTCTCTGTGTAACCTCCGTGTTCTCTGTGCCTCTGTGGTGAACAATCGCTAATAAACATTCACCACAGAGTCACAGAGAACACAGAAAACCCACGGAGATTAGTTCAAACCAGGACACTACCCGAAGCCTGCCAAATTTGACTTGGCACGGACTTTGGATGTAAAAGCGTTGCGGACTCCATATAAACATCCAACCCTGGCAAACCCCTCCCTTGTAGTTAGCGAAAGGGAGCTTACTCTTGATCAATGGAAGGAGATCGAAATGGCTTTACGTTTAGGTGACATTGCCCCCGACTTCACGGCGGATACGACCGACGGCCCGATTCGCTTGCACGAATGGATCGGCGATAGCTGGGCCGTGCTGTTTTCCCATCCCAAAGATTTCACGCCGGTCTGCACCACCGAGCTCGGGGAGTGCGCGCGCCTCAAACCCGAGTTTGACAGGCGCGGTGTCAAAGTTATCGGCCTGAGCGTTGACAAGACAGACTCGCACAGCAAATGGGCCGAAGATATTAGAGAGACACAGGGAACGGCGCTGAACTTTCCCGTCATCGCCGATCCGGATCATAAGGTGGCCGAACTCTACGACATGATTCACCCGGAGATAAGCGATATCTTCACGGTTCGCTCGGTCTTCATCATCGGACCAGACAAGAAAGTGAAATTGATGATCACTTACCCGGCGAGCACCGGCCGCAACTTCGACGAGATTCTGCGAGTGATCGATTCACTACAGCTCACGGCGAAGTACAGCGTAGCCACTCCGGTGAACTGGAAAGATGGCGACGATGTGATCATCGTGCCTTCAATGTCGGATGAAGATGCGAAGACGAAGTTTCCCGCCGGCTGGAAAGCGCCGAAGCCGTATCTTCGTATCACGCCGCAGCCGAATAAGACCACGACTACGGATACGGCCGCGAAGAGCGCGTCGTAACGTCGCGGACGAACTGCGACTGAACCGTGATCGGTGAGCGGCTTCAATTAGGAAATGTAAAGGCGCAGAGCCTCAGAAACTCTGCGTCTTTGCTTTTAGCTGATCCAGCTCATGCAAGAGGCGGTACGCTGCGCGTCAGCAAGGGAGGGTTTTATGTTTGTTTCGGATAGCGGGAGATTTTCTCCCTTAGCCACGAATTGACAAGAGATTCCGCTGGTGTTCGTTCCTGTTCGGCAATCTCCGTCAGTCGATTGTTTAGCTCTTCATCAATTGCAACGAGGTGGGTCTTTCTCCGGAGGTCAACTTCGAAACGAGCTTCCGGCAAATCTTCCTCGTAGTCGCCCATATCGTGACTGTCAAAGAATTCCACTAGTTCATCCGTCGATGCGAAGGAAGGCAACGGTTGCGAATTCGGGTGCATATGATTTGAAGGAGACATCGGCTGATCGCGCCAATGTTATGGCAATTGTTTTCGCAATATCTGGTCTACCACCTTTGGTACTGACTGCTGCAAGGACGAAGCTTCCTTCAGTAGCTTTTGAAAAACGTCCTCCGCGACCTGTACCTCAAAAACGCGATCTCGAATTTCGATGACGTCTTCGGCAGGTTCCAAGTATTCCTCGTAATCGATGGTGCTGTGAGCATCCCAGAAAGCCCCAGCCTCTTCTTCGGTCTCAAACGAATCGGGTAAAGGGTCGATACTCTTATTTTTGTCTTCCATAGTATTTTCTCTCGGCATCATCCATGTCGCGTGCAGAGATGGGTAAGATTGCGCCCGTCAGTTTGAGAATGTAGAAGATGATTAGATAGCGTCCACTCTCCGTTTGTCCGTAAGCGCCATAGACATTCTCTCCTTTGACTTGGCCTTTACTCATCTTGCGAATGTGCGGCTTGGCGGAAAGGACTTCCTCAGCTTCTGTTAATGAGACGCCATGCTTATCCGCCAATTTTTCAACGAACTGGTCTTTCCAGATAATACGTCTGATGACCACAGCCAAAATCATATCATGCCGGCAATGTAACAAGACAAAGGGATCATTTGGAAGTAATCTGTACGTCGCTCGAACGGTTGGAGACTGGAGGAATGAATGCGACAAATCGTAACAACCAGAAACGGCGGCGTTGGAGTCCTGAAAGTTCAGGAGGCGCCGGACCCGGAGCCGGCTAAGGGCGAGGTTGTAATTCAAGTGAAAGCTGCCGGGCTGAATTTCGCTGACATACTCGCGCGCCAGGGTCTGTATCCGGATGGGCCCAAGAAGCCTTGCGTGATGGGTTATGAAGTTGCCGGTGTGGTTGAAGCAGTTGGCGAAGACGTTGATCCGGACTTCCTCGGCAAAGCAGTAGTGGCGATGACACGATTTCGAGGGCAAGCGGAAAAAGTTGCGGTTGGAGCAAACCAGGTATTTGAAAAGCCCGAGGCTTTAAGTTTCCAACAGGCTGCGGCGATTCCGGTCAACTACCTGACGGCTTACGCCCTGCTGGTGGTGATGGGAGGTTTGCGAAGGAGCGAATCGGTATTGATTCATAACGCCGGCGGCGGAGTGGGACTGGCCGCGCTGGATATTGCAAAGAATATCGGAGCGACAACTTACGGAACGGCGAGTCCGGGCAAGCATGAATTCCTGCGTGAGCGCGGCCTCGATCATCCGATCGATTATCGCAACCAGGATTGGTTTCCGGTCTTGCAGCAACTAACCAACGGCCGCGGTGTGGAGTTGGTGATCGATCCCATCGGCGGCGGTCATTGGAAAAAGAGTTATGCGGCGCTGAGGACCACGGGCCGGCTGGGCATGTTCGGAGTTTCCACCGCATCCGCGAATGGCTTGAAAGGAAAGCTCAAGCTGATCAAAGCGGCGCTACAGATGCCAAGGTTCCATCCGCTGGGATTGCTCAACAAGAACCGCGGCGTGTTTGGTCTGAACCTGGGTCACATGTGGCACGAGCCCGAGAA
>JBGPYG010000143.1:0-8403 GCA_041493085.1 Pyrinomonadaceae bacterium
AAGCTCAAGGGGTTTGCTCTGGTGCGGCTTGAGGATGGTACAGTATGCGATGCTGAACTACACTGGTACGAGGCGCATGGTATAGGTAAGAAAGAAATGAGAGTTAAGGAAGTATTGGATTAAAAGCTATGAATACAGAAAACGCTCAAGCCCAGTTTGTGGTGTGCATCAATAATGAAGGCTATCCGGCTTCATTGGAGTTGCGAAAGATTTATCGAATTCTACCTGATGAAAAGGCAGCGAAACACAGCTTGATGCGAGTTGTGGATGAGTCAGGCGAGGACTATCTTTACCCAGAAAGATTCTTTGTTCCAATCCAGTTGCCGCAAGCCGCCAAAGAAGCCTTCCTGCATGCAGCCTGATCGTTCTCGATAGGGCAATTACAGTGACCCCACACTAAGCCTCCCACCTTCCATTAGAGCGTTACTCATTTTTGGATTTTCGACGCATGAGAGATGTTGACGCCGAACGGCTCAAGCATGACGGGGCATGCAGGGCGGTTTACGCACTATTCGACTTTGGGAAAGATACCGTATACGGCAACGCGGTTCTTTTCGTTGAATGGCTTCCAGGAACTGGCGCCGGTCAGGACGCCACGAGAAATACCTTCGGAAAGATCCTTGTCAAACGTCGCTAGAAGACGCTTCACGCCATCCATGATATCTGACCTGAGTATCTTGGTGTGGGGAATAGGAACCAATATTCTGATGTTAGCGTGATTCACCCAGTCAATCCGAATGAAGGCAGTTGGTTCATTAATGTTCAATGCTTTTCCGAAAAGCTGCTCCAGATGTTGTAAAGCATCGAACAGGGAGAACAGAAATGCTCGCTCTGTTTCTGTGAGGTTCTGCGACTTGTCGATAACCTCAACATTCGACGAGCCCGGTGTTTTCAGCGTGATGCGAAGAAGATCAGACAGGGGCCGAGCATCCGGATTCTTCCACACTATGGAGACGCGGTGCTGAAATTCCTTGAAGACAGTTGCCGCATCGCGAAGATAAGAGTCCATTTCAAGTTGTTGACTCCACGCCGATGGCACGTACTTCTTCAAGAGATGCGGGTGCCGGAGAAGAAGGCGTTCGATGTCCTTCTTCTCCCATTTGCGGATTTTGAATCGCGGTTTATTAGTGTCTTCCCACCGGGTAAGATCGTCCTTGCAGGGTGGCGTCAAATGTGGCCAAGCAGCAAATAGTAGAAAGTCCACGTCGTGTGCTGTAGCCTTCGATATGGCCGGGTGGATAACATCGAAACTGATTCCACTCGAATACAACTTCGCATCGCAGAACCATTTCGCGTCCGCTCGAAAGCCGCTCGCATCGGTTTGACTGGCGATGGCGACGATATCGCGGCCGCCGTCAGCTCCGCCATCCCGCCACTCAAGATTGAAGAACGCTTCTTCATGAAGGAGGTCATAGACTAACTCTTCGAACTCTGTCGGTGAAAGGCCGGAGAGATCCAGGTCGAGCGTTTTAGCTGCCATCACAATGTCTCCTAATCACGCCATTCTAGCATTCGCGATGCGCAGCACCGATTGGGCTGATTGGAGCCTTTGATTAGCTTCGTTTACGAACGAAATGTTTGCAGACACTCGTTAGAGAAAATTGGGAGCAGAATGTTGCCGTGACGGCAACATCCTGCTCCCAAAAACTTCCTATCGTGCGCTAGTTGCTATAAACATTCTGCTCCTAGCGGAGCACGAGCGCCTATATCAACCGCTGGCGTTTTGCTGAGTGGTCAGGTCTCAATCAGTTGGCGGCGGCGGCGCTACCGGCTTGGCGACTCGCTTCTTCGGTTTTGGTTTCGCCATCATCACGGGCTTTGGAGTCCAGAAGGCTGGATCACCCGCCATCATCTCCTTCGATACATAACTCATCTGCGGACTCATTGCATAGACGCTGGTTTCACTGAATAGAACAGTTTCGCCTGCCATCTTGTCCGCCTTCTTTTTCTGATCGTCGCCCATCGCCTCGCGAACTCTCGGGCCGATTCTCAGATCATATTCTGCCAACGATTTCATTGGCCTGAGGAACATGTAGGTTGTACTCGGTGATCCGGCAATAATCTGGAAAGCAGCGATATGAAGCTCGGCTTTGGCTTTGTCGCGCGCCACTTTCACCATATTGTTCACATATTCCGCGTATTGATCTTCCTGGCCGGGGCGGACCCGAACAGTAGTTACTGCGAAGTAGCGCATGGTCGGCAGGTTAACAACAGGGCTGTAGCTAAGATCCGGACGGAAAACCGCCAGCATATCTCGCATGCCGGCATGAAGTGCGGGAGCTTCCTTATCGAGCCGGTCCAGGTCGGCTTTCATGTTGCCGCTGGCGCCCGACATTTTTTTGTCGGTGGCCTTTTGTATGCCTTCCAATTCTGCAAAAGTATCAGCCCCGCTTAGATAGATAACTTCATTCTCGCTGCCGGCAACTGGTACCAGCGCGATTCGATGATTCGGCGTTTGAAGTCTGTTAAAGATGCCAGCAAACTCTGCCGAATGTCTGTTGTGCGTGCCCATCGTTCCGGGCTTGATGTCTTCCCGGACTATCAGGAGTACAGGTGGGGGGCCTGGACTTGCTGGGGTTTGCGCCAGGACCTGGGAAAACGCGGAGAGCAATATCACTACAACAAAGAACAGGAGAGACTTCTTCATAAACAAAATACCTCCAGGGTTTCAGAACGTTTGAGTTAATTCGCAGTCAGTTCTGACAGAACACGACCACGGTTGCGGCTTCGAACAAAGACGCGTTTGGGATTACTTGGTTGAACTATCGCTAGTCCGGTTGAATATCGCAGAAAATAAAGCGCGCAGTAGAAAGCCCAAGCAGATTCAAACGCTGTCAATACGCGGCGGACTGTGTGGGCGGCGGAACGATACGACTATCGCTCGGGCAAGTCAATTGAGTAACCCAAACTGTTAGTTTACGCGGGACCTTTGATCTGCGTCGGAAGGATGAGTCAGGCACAGAAGCGCAAACTAACGGTTTCCGTTACGCAGACAAGGGCTTCCCACATTTATTACAGAAGCGCGCTGAAGGATCCTTTTGAGTCGCCCCGCAAGAGAGACAAGCGCTGGCCTTGAAGTTGACGCCGCACGAAGAACAGAAGTCGGCCCCGACGGTGTTTGCCGCACCGCAGTTGCCACACCGGCCGGGTAATGGTGGCACGTAGCCACCCGCTTTGCGCGAGATGTGCTCTTCCACTATCTTCCAGGCATCTTCAGTGAGTTTGTATTGCCAGTAAGCGCCGAGGGCGGGCAGGGCCGCTAGTAAGCCGGCGGAGAGCAGGACAGCAACGGCGGCGATGGCCGCCTTGTCCAGCCACTTCTGCATGCCAATCTCGACGCGTGTGCCGCCGGCTTCCGGCGTGACCTTGATTGTCAACGCGGCTGAGAGGCCGGTAAGATCGCGCAACGTGCTAGACTTTCGTGCTTGCACAACCGTGGTTGAAGAGACGTGCATAGTTTGCACTTCATAATCCTGATCAAAAATATTGCGAAGCTCAGCGAGTAGCCTGGAGACATCTGCTTCAACGCCGGGATAATATCGACTGTCCATCGGTGCGGCCTCCTTTCAATGTTGGTCAGTGAGTTTACGATCAGGTCTGGAACATTGTTCATTCGAAATGTCTGAATTGAGGAAACGATAAAATGAGATTCATTCGCAGCACGGTCGCGGTCCTGTTGGTTTTTGCCTTTCTTGGGGTCAACGCAAATCTACGCTCGGTCTTATCCCAAACGTCCCCAGCGCAGACTTCTAATCTCGACGGTTTCACACCTGAAGGTTCTATTACCGAACGCCGTTGGGAAGAAGAATTTCGTGCCGTGCCTGCGCCCGGTTCGGCGCGAGATCATCTGCGGCGTTTGACTGCGGAGCCGCACGTGGCCGGAACCAAAGAGGATTACGCGACCGCCGTGTACGTGCGCGATCAGATTCGCAGTTATGGAATTTCTTCCGAGCTGAAAGAGTATGACGTGTTGCTGCCTTATCCGAAGCAACCGGGCATTGTGGAACTCACAAGCCCGCAGCGGGAAAGGCTAACTGTAAAAGAAGCGGTTATCCCGGAAGACCCATCGTCGTCGAATCCGAAGATCATTCCGCTCTTCAATGGCTACAGCGCGAGTGGTGACGTAACGGCGCCGCTTGTCTACGTCAACTACGGTTTGCCGCCGGACTATGAGGCTCTGAAAAAGTTGGGCGTCGACGTGAAGGGAAAGATTGCAATTGCGCGTTACGGCAACTCCTTTCGCGGCGTGAAAGCGAAAGTTGCCGAAGATCACGGCGTGATTGGGCTAATCATTTATTCTGACCCGGCGGACGATGGTTACATGCAGGGCGATGTTTATCCGAAAGGTCCCTGGCGTCCGGCCAGTTCGGCACAGCGCGGCTCGGTCCAGTTTTTGTTTCAGGCGCCCGGCGATCCTCTAACGCCCGGAAGGCCTGCGATTCCCGGCGTGCCACGGTTGAAGATGGAGGAAGTCACAACGCTGCCACGCATTCCCGTCCAGCCTATCTCATATGGCGATGCGCGCCGACTGTTGGAGCCGTTACGCGGTCAAGTAAGGCCGAAGGGTTTCCAGGGCGGGTTGCCGTTTCCCTACCACGTTGGCGGCACAGAGTACGTTCGCGTGCACTTGAAGACGTTGATGGATTACCAGGTGCGCAAGATCTGGGATGTCATCTCGCGCATTGACGGTGACGAAGAAAACGATCGCTGGGTGATCATGGGCAACCACCGCGATGCCTGGACCTTTGGGGCCGTCGATCCAAACAGCGGCACGACGGCAATGCTTGAGGCGGCGCGGGCTTTTGGCGCCTTGTTGAAGAAAGGTTGGAAGCCGCGACGCACGATCGTGCTAGGCAGTTGGGACGGAGAAGAGTATGGCCTTTTGGGCTCGACTGAGTGGGCTGAAGAGAACGCCGACGAGTTAAAGCAAAAGGCTGTCGCTTATTTGAATGTCGATTCTGCGGTCTCCGGAGCAAACTTCGGCGCCTCCGCGGTGCCTTCGATGTGGAAACTGATTCGCGGCGCCACACGCGACATCAAAGATCCAAAAACGGACCACACGGTTTATCAGCAATGGCAGGAGCGCGCGCGCGAGCAGGAGCCCGATCCGGAGCTGACGAATGCCGAAGCTGGTTCTGATACGGCAATTGCCGAAGCGCGAATTAACGCGTTAGGTTCCGGCTCAGACTTCACGCCGTTCTTACAACACCTCGGAATCCCTTCCAGTGATATGGGCTTTGGCGGTGACTACGGCGTTTACCATTCCGCTTATGACTCTTTCTACTGGATGAGTCATTTCGGTGATCCAAACTTTGTCTACCACGTGGCGGTGGCGCAGCTCTGGGGAACCGTCGCCATGCGTTTGGCTGATGCTGCGGGGCTGCCCCTTGATTATCGTGACTACGTTGCGCAAGTCCGCGAGTTTTTCGACGAGAGTATGAAGACGGCCAGACGTCGCAAGCTTGCCAGTGCTTTCGATGAGAAGCCGATGATTAACGCGCTGAAGAGTTTTTCCGAAGAAGCTGAGCGTATCGAGAAAGCCAGGCAGGAGACGGTCGCAGAGATTGAGCACAGCCGGGTCGAAGCAAGCGACCGGCACCCGCGCGCCGTGGCCAGACTGAAACGCATCAATGACGCGCTGCTGGCGGTCGAGCGATCTCTAACCGATGAACGAGGACTACGCGGGCGCACCTGGTACACGCATCAGATTTATGCGCCGGGAACCTACACCGGCTATGCGGCGCAACCGCTGCCCGATTTTCGACAGGCACTGGATGACCGCAATACCGCAAACGCGAAGGAAGCGCTTGATAGAATTGTTGAGGCGATTAACCGTGCGACTGAGACATTGCGAAAAGCGCGCGATTGAGAAAAATTCTTGATCGAAATAAACGAACATAACAGGAGATAGGAATCATGAGAAAAAGGTTTTTGGGAATGAACCTGGTAGGTGCTTTGGTCTTGTTAGTAATTTCGTCTTCCGCCTTCGTGGCGCAACGGACACGCAATCGACCCGCCGCGCAACCGGCGCCCGCGCCGGCTAGGAATGACTTGAAGATTACGTATCGGACGACTACCTCGGGCCAATCGATGGAGACAACCACGATGCTCAAAGGGGCGCGTGAGCGCTCAGAAATGAAGCTGGGGTCTGGGCGGGACATTATTAATGTTACCCAGTGTGATTTAAAGCGAACCATCCAAATCAGTGACAGCGCGAGAAAGTACGTCGTCACTCCCATGGATTCGGGGGATTCGTCCGGGTCGAGCGCACCGGCCACAGCCGAAATTTCTGAGCCGTCGCGAGCTGGCGGCGTTGTCACCTATACGACGACGGCCTTTGATACCGGCGAGCGCAAAGAAATGTTTGGTTTCCAGGCTCGCCACGTTAAGACGTCCATGGTCATTGAGTCTTCGCCAGACGCTTGTAGTCCAATGAAGCAGCGGATGGAGACAGATGGTTGGTACATTGATTTTTCCTTTGGTCTTAACTGCGAGGTAGGCGCGTCGAGAATGATGGGTGGCCCGCAGGCGAGGGGTGACTGTCACGATAGAGTTCGTTTCAACCGGCAAGGCGCCGCACGCACTGGTTACCCGCTCATGGAGACGACCACGTCCTACGGTCCCGACGGCAGTGTGGCTTTCACATCAACAAAAGAAGTTATAGAGCTTTCTCGCGAACCGCTTGATGCCGCCCTGTTTGATGTGCCGCCGAGTTACGTTGAGACGAAGAATGCGCAGGAGTTGTATGGCATGCCTTCGCTGGATGCGATGACGTCTCAGATGTCAAAAGGCCGGCCGCCGGTTGAGGATGATCTGGACCAGCGTTTAGTCCCAGGAAATGCAAAAGCACCAGGCAGCATCCGCGTGGGCGTGGTTCAAATCAACAATAGAACTGACCGCCAGGTTTCGACGGAATCACTCCGCGAACGTTTGGTCGGTGAGATGCAAGGCAGCGGGATCGAAGCCGTCTCCTTAAATGCCAGCTCGCCGGGAGAGGTCGAAGCCGAAGCAAGAGCGAAGCAATGCGACTTCATTCTCTACACGGACATCACAGCGTTAAAGGCATCGGCGGCGAAGAAGCTGGGCGGAATGTTTGGACGGGCCGCCGGCGTCGGTGGTGGCGGTACCGAGAAGACGGAAGCGAAAGTCGATTTCAAACTTTTCGCTGTCGGCGAAAGTTCTCCACGTGTGCAATCCGCGGCCTCTGCCAAAGAGGAAGGGGACGAAGCAAGTGCGGGCACAGCTATCGATCAGGAAGCGAAGATTGTGAGTGCCGAAGCGCGGAAGAAGAGCCGCGGCTAAACCCGAAAGCGGCAGAACCTCTAACAACACCGACCGAAAGACTGCAGGCCACGAGTACTAGTTCGTGGCCTTATGGTTTTTCGGTTTTGGTTTTTCCCTTCTTCTCAACTGGTGGGGGGAGTCTGTTGGCTGCCTGAAGAATTGACTCGGCGTATTCCGTGAGCTGGTCGAAACTGCTCAGTTCCGCATCTTCCTTTGCTTGCGCCTCTCCTGGTTTCAGTTGCTCCACTATTCGGGAAGCAGTGGCCGCGAGTTTGCGAAGCGCCTTCGGTATGAGTGGGTTGTTTTCATCGCGCGAACCAACGTCGTCGATGTTTGTGATGGCCTCGTCAAAGATTCTCGCGATGTCGCCGATGAGTTCAGCTCTTGAGCCTTGCGGCAGATCGCCCCAACTCTCAGAATCCTTTTTCAATTGCTTCGCGCTCGTTGCGTCTGTGCCACTGAGCGCGAGCATCCTGCGATCGGCGGCTTTAATGAAAACGTCGATGCGCTTATCCAGAATTTGCGCGTCTTTAACGAGTTCTATCTCCTGCGGTGTCAGGTGCTCTCGAGCTTGAGAGGCTGCGGCCGTCGGAAAGGCGATAGTCACCGCGAGAGCCGTAGCCACAGCGACGGTCAGCAACAGCATGAAACCATGAGCTCTCATATTCATTTGGTTTCCGGAGTGATTGAGTTTTCCAGTAAGGGCTTGTTGGCCTCTTTGGGTTCCGTGGGCTTTTGCGGGCCATCGTGAATAACCGTATGGCCATAGAAAGAATCGAGCGCCTCGGTTCGCCCCTTCCGAGCGAAGTCTTCAATCTCCTTAATCCAAACAGCATATTCGGAGGGAGTGCTGCGGCGCATCATGCTCAGCCTTGGCCCGTGAGCACGAAGAGACAACTCCAGGCGCTTGTAAAGATCGCGTTTCCTGTTGTTATCGCGATCCATTGTCTTCATGAAACTCAATGCGTCCTCAACTAGCGCCCAATACATCCCGGCCTCAGCGGCTGCGATGTCGTACTCGTGTTGCAAAGTTTGGTTTTCTGCATTCGTAAGATGAGATTCAGCCAACTCGATCGTCGTTTTTACGCGAGCTTTCGGATCTTTTGATTCGTTGAGTTG
>JBGPYG010000254.1:0-6151 GCA_041493085.1 Pyrinomonadaceae bacterium
CCACGCGTGACACGGCCCACTTCCGCATCGAAGTATGGTCGGTTAAGTGGATGCGAGATTGTGCCGATCAAGCGTCGGGCCGTGGCGTGCGGAAGTTGGGTGTCAGAATCGAGCGTGATCACGTAACGTATCTGAGACAGCGTCGATGGGTCGGCTGTAATAACGACAAAGCTTGTATCGCGTGCGCCGCGCAGGAGGCGATTAAACTCGCGCAGCTTGCCACGCTTTCTCTCCCATCCAATCCAGCGGCCCTCGCTCTGGTTCCACTGCCGGCGACGATGAAAGAGATGGAAACGTGCCAGCTCACTCTCTAGACTGTAGCGGGCGTTTAGATCGGCGATCCCGTCTCGGGCTGCTTCAAGTAACGTTTCGTCATCAGGCATACTTTCTTGCGGCGCATCGGCAAAATCCGTCAGTAGCGCGAAGAAAATTTGCTCGTCTTGATTAGCAAGATAATGAACTTCCACCCTCTCAAGCAGTTCGCTCACGCATCCCTCATCCGTAAGCATCGTAGGAACAACAACTATCGTGCGAGTGTGCTCTGAGATGCCCGAAGAAGTGTTCATCTTCGGCAGTGAACGCGGTTTCACTCCGAGGGTCACGGCCCAGTTTACAAAGCTCGTCGCCAGACCACTGGCCGGGATGAGAGATAGAAGAGCGACGGCCGCCATCATCAAGCCAGTCGCACCTGCTAAGTCGGCGTAATAGGTAATCAGCGCGACGATTATCGTGGTCGCAACGGCGATCGCCCCCAAGTAGCCGATTGTCGGGTGACGTAACAAGAGGCGAGCAGCCTGCTCACGAATGCTTGGGCGGAACGCGACCGCTGCTTCGAGTTGCGCCAGGCCGTCGTCGATCAGGTAGTAACCGACATGGGCGCTGGCGTCTGTTTTAGTATTGGGTTGATCTGCGTGCTGGGCTAGTTCCAAGACGCGCTGGCCAATCTCCAGTTCGGCCACGCCAGTCCGCCTGCTGAGCCGCTCAATGACGTGCCGATAACGATCACGCGTGGCAAAGTCCATTCGCGCGTATGCTCCTGCAGGATCCGATCCCAAGAGCGGATCAATCAGGCTGACGCTCTCAAAAAACTCTCGCCAGTCGAGCGTCGAGAGCAAGCGCATGCTCGTGATGATATTGGCCACCGTGACCTGACTCGCGGCCTGCCTTTGATGCTCAAGCTGAACTACCTGCGCTGTGTTATGTCCCTTGAGCGTAAGCTGATGGTCAATCCAGCTAGGCGCGGCCGCTACGGCCGGATCCTGATCGTGGAGCCGTTGCGAGAACTGAACGACAAAAGCTGGATCGGGTTCTCCGCGAAGTCGTCTCCTGACTAATGAGATCAACTGATCAGGTGGCAAGTCGGAGTGTTTTAGCAACTCGTCAGCCAACGCATTCGCCTCTGCGCGCTTCTGCCGGGCTGCAACTGTACGCGCTGCCAATCGCCGCAGATTCTCAACTAAACCTAGCCGGAGCGTGATAGCCGCGGCCCATAATTCACCGATGGAAAGCGCGGTTTCGCGCTGGTACGCGCGAATGAAGCGTTTCAGTGTTTCAAGATCCAACCGGCTGTCGGTATGCGAAATTATTTCAAGCGCGACAGCATATATGCGCGGATAACCGGTCAGTTCTCCCTCGCTGAGCTTGGGAAGCTCACGGTAATAACTCTTCGGCAAATCCTGCCGAATCTGTCTTAACTGTTCTTCAACTATATGGAAGTTGTCGATCAACCACTCGGCGGCCGGTGAGACGGTGCGCTCGCGACGAATAGCGTCGGCCAGCGTTTTGTAAGCACTTATGAGAACCAGTTCATTGTCTTCCAACCTGGATAGCAGATCCTCTCCCCGGGTTGGACCTGCAAAGATTTTGTGCTTGGCTGCCACCAAGGTCGCGTACTGTTCAAGATGCTCGACACTGTATAACTCGCGGGCAAGAGGAAGTTCGTCACGACCGGAGCCAAAATTCCGTCTTCTTCGTAATAGTCGTGCAAAGACGTTTGCCATATTTCGTTCACACAATGCGAAGAAGGATGGCTGCCCGTGATAGCGCAGCCATCCTCAGACTAATCGCAGGAGATCCCAGTCGGCTATCCCAGCGAACCGGCAGCAAGTCGTCTGATCCGCCGTTCTAGACAAGCAGGTCTGCCCCGGTGCGTACCACTTCCACTGAACAATGCGCTCGGGAAACCACAGCCGTAGCGACACTGCCAAGAAGGAATTTCTCAAAGGGCTTTTGCGCGCATGATGCCCCGACAAAAATGCACTCCGCACCCCACTCTTCAGCATTGGCTATGATCAAGCGCTTAGGATCGCCCTCTTGAATTCTTGATGAGACCAACAACTCCACGCCGCGCAACTCCTTCGCTGCTGCATCCACGAACTCCTGCACCCATGTCCGTCGGGCCACGCTCGAAGCGCCTGGTGTAGCCGGCAGAATTGGCGCACTCGACGCGCTTAACAGGTCAACCACAGTAAGGAGTCGCACCTCGCTCGCCGGCGGCCACATGCGCAGGGACACGGCATCGACGGCTGCTTCCGAACACGGTGATCCATCCAAAGCCAGAAGGATTCGCACCGGTGAGCCGTCTTTCCAAGCCGTACCGCGTGCCACCCTGACCGAGCAGTGCGCCTCGTTGGCGACTTTCTGTGAAACACTGCCGAGAAGAAATCTGCCCAAACCTGAGTGGCCCTGCGAGCCAACAACTATCAAGTCTGCCTTGCAATCACCGGCCTGCTTCAAAATCTCACGTGCCGGCGAGCCCGACGATTCTTCGGCCTTTATCTCCCAGCAGGGAAAATGCGCTTGCAATCGACTCTTCGCTTTGAGTGCGAGCGCGCGGCTCTGTGTAATCGGTTGCGCGCTGGTCATAGCAAACATTCCTGTTGGTGTCGCACCGGCAGGAGCTGGCTTGCGAAGAGTAGGCTGGGCCACGTTATTGCTTGCGGCATGAGGTAACCACTGTTCGAAAACTGTGAGAACGATTGCTTGAGCTTCGCGCGGCAAACCGGCGCGCCGCAGATCATCGAGCGCAGCATCGGCAAACTGAGAACCGTCATAGCCAATCAGAAGCTGCATCTGTTCTTTCATCATGTCTCTCTCCGCACGTAGTTACCTAGACGAACAGCATCTATCTCGTCGCGTTACCCAGAATGATGAGGACGAGTCCACTCCTATTGCAAGTTAAGCGATCGGAATCCGACAAAGGCACGTGGGGCAAAGGCTGACGGCGCACACTGAACTTCTGTTATTTCTCGGGTTCCTTCGTTTGTGGTTTCCGCACGATTTCTACCGAGCACTTCGCATGATGAACCACGGCACTCGATACTGAACCCAGCAATAATCGGTTCCAGGCGCCGAGCCCGCGTGAACCCATGACAATGAGATCGGCGCCCCAACGTTCAGCCTCTTCTACAATCACTTGTCTGGGTGGGCCCTGGATAATTTCGCTGCTAATCTTCAACGTCTTATCTTCAGTTGTTTTCAACTTAAGCAGAGCGCTTTCGATGACGGCCTTCGCTGTGTCACGAATTGCTTTCTCCAGTTGTTCGAAGTACTCCGGCGATGTCGCCCAGGGCTCCATCCCAACCACCAGGGGCGTTTCAGCAGCCGTAATAAGCTTGACTTCACTCTGTGGCGGCCACGGCCGGTGCACGACTTCTTCAACTGCCGCGTCGCTGTAAGCCGAGCCATCAACTGCTAATAAGATCTTCATTGCACACTCCTTTTCCGTAACGACCCTAACCTTGAGAACAGGGTTTGAGTCAGCCCACACATTCTGGACGAACGGCTTAGTCTTTAGACTGCATGACCTGTGCCAATTCTTCTTCCCATTTTTGTGAGGCGGTTGGATCCCTGCTGGTACAAAAATGCGAACTTTCACGCAGTTCTGCGGGTTTTGACTGAGAAATGTATCGTCAGATCCGGATGGTGCTTAGCATCTTTCCAGTTACTTACCTACCCCGACGACTAAGGTGCAGTCGGCATGGGCGTTGCTGTCATTAATACGAATGGCGAGTCATCTATTAAAAAACCAGCGCCGCCGCCAATCCCATGTAACGTAGAGGTAAGGAGCATGCCCTCAGAATTACTACTTGCTCTGGGCGTGATACCCTCAATGCTCTTCGTTTCTCTGGTGCTGACAACATTCTACGGCTTCACAGTCCTTTGGCAGCCCGGCGCGGCGCAGATCCCGAAGCGCTGCCTCGGCACATTCAGAGCCGTCGTATCCGATCAAAATCTTCATTTTTCCGCTCATGGGTTCTTGTCCCGGTGCTTTTGTGTCCGGAACTTCCGCAGTTGCACAGACTACAGAACTGCAAGGCTTGTGACAGCATATGGGCGGGCGGCGATCTTCCTTGGCCATTGATCTGTCAAATGGTGTATCGGTGTCTCAGGATGAAATGAGGACGAAATGAGAAAGATTTCCGTGTTAACCAGCGGTGGCGATGCGCCCGGCATGAACGCCGCTATTCGGGCTGTCGTTCGTACGAGTCTCGATAACGGATGGCAAGTCTTTGGTATTCGACAGGGCTACGCCGGACTTATTGCAGGCAATTTTGTACCATTGGGCGCGCGAGATGTCGGTGGGATCATCCAGCTTGGGGGCACGATGCTGGGCAGCGGCCGTTGCCGGGAGTTCCAGACGGACGATGGCCGCGCTCAGGCGCTTCGCAATCTGCGGCAGAAGGAGATCGACGCACTGGTTGTGATCGGAGGAGACGGCTCGCAGATCGGCGCTTGTCTCATATCGCAGACTGGATTCCCGGTGGTCGGAATCGCCTCGACAATCGACAATGATCTACATGGATCGGAAATCACCATTGGCGTTGATACAGCCCTCAACATAGCTCTTGAGTCTATTGATCGGCTGAAGGTTACGGCCTCCTCACAAAGAAGAGCGTTTATCGTGGAGGTGATGGGACGCGATTGCGGATATCTGGCTCTGATGGCGGGTATCACCAGCGGTGCCGAAGTCGTGGTGATTCCCGAAAGAGAGATCCATCCCGAACAAGTGGCAAAGGAATTACGTGCTGCTTACGAGCGTGGCAAGGCGCACGCAATTGCGGTTGTTGCCGAAGGCGCTCGCTACAACGCCCGAGCTTTATCAGCGTACTTTCAAGAGCATCAAGAGCGTTTGGGTTTCGAGTTGCGGGTCACTACTTTGGGCCACGTTCAGCGAGGCGGAGCGCCCGGAGCTTTTGATCGTTTGTTGGCCACGCGGTTCGGGGTAGCGGCTGTCCGACAACTGGAAACGAGCGAGGACGGTGTGCTCGTCGGACTGCTCAAAGGAGAAGTCTCAGCTACACCCCTAGTAGATGTGATCTCGAACAGGAAGACACTCGATTTCCAACTGCTTGAAGTGGCTCGGATACTTGCCCAGTGACGATGGCTCGGCTCTGGCTGCGCCTGCTGAGGAAATATCCGCACAGACACAAGCCGTTTCCGCACGGAAAACAGTGACAGCTGAGCATCTTCAAGGGAGACAATTATGAAAACATTGATGGCGACCGACGGATCACATGAGGCGACAACCGCGCTGCGCACCGCGACTCGCCTCTTGCGCAGGAGGGACAACGAAGTTCACGTAGTCTGCGTCGCGCCGGAGTTTTATGAATCAAGAAGCCAGAAAAACGACGAGCGTGTTCGCGATGAGTATCAGAGACGCATTGCACGAGAGACGGAGACGATTCTGGAGCGTGCCCGCAAAACTCTGCTCGCAGAAGGAGTCAGTGCGGAGACCCGCGCCGAGACCGGTTCGCCAGGCAAAGTGATCGTGCGTCTCGCTGACGATTACAACGTCACTGTCCTTGGAGCCACAAGCCAATATGACACGACAAGGCCGGGCATCGGCTCTGTTGCGAGTAGAGTAGTCGAACATGCGCCGGGGATCGTGCTTGTCTGCCGGGAACTAGGCGGAGGAAGCAGCCTGCGAATCTTGCTTTGTGTTGACAGTTCACGGGCGTCCCAGCAAGCCCTCAGTGCGTTGACCACCTATCTAAACACTGAATCCGCTGAAATCACGCTGATGCATGTGGTCGAAACCCCTTGGGTAAATCTCGGCCTCGATCGCGATTGGTTCGAGCAGGGCGGAGAGACGAGAGAGCAAAGGAGCTCAGAGACTCAGTTGGAAGAAGAGTTGCAGAGCGAAGCCAAC
>JBGPYG010000283.1:0-5638 GCA_041493085.1 Pyrinomonadaceae bacterium
AACGGAGATGGATGCACCGTTCCAGGGAGCTGTTGACGGGATAAGGCAGGCCGATCCGGCTGTTCATGTTCAGAGGAAGCGAGCCGTAAAAGGAAGCGTTCCGGCTGTTCATGTTCATAAGCAATAGAGCTGTTTGCGAATGAGAATCTGGCGGATCACGAGGCCATCAACGAGAAATTAGAGGCACTCGGAAAGATAGGCTTGTAGCGTGAGCTATTGAACCTTGACGAAGAAGTTCAAGGGTCACCTTTATCTCCAAGGTAGGCGCGTAGAATAGGTTGCGGAGAGTGTCCACTCCGGGGAGCCAGATAGGACGAAGGTCGTTGGAGTTAGCTCCGGCGGCCTTTTCGTTTTGCCAGGCAGTGTTCGTAACGGCAAGAAGATCAAAGGGTTGGCCTATTGATGCCTTCGTTCTTCTGGTTGGCCGGCAGGCTTTCAGGCAGATCTAATTCGAGTACCGTAGCCTCGCATACCTTTCGCGTCACTTTTGGTGGGCCTTAAGCAGAGGCGATGTGAACTGAGGTGCTGTTGTGTAAGTGCCAATCCAGAGGGAGTAACGATGCGCAATATCTTGCAAACGTGTAAGACGAGCGAGCGGATGGTTCCGTTCCGGATCGCGATGCAATGTCCGCAGTTGTTTCAAAAACAGTAGAGGGATCTATTCGCAATCCGGGACGAGACGAAGCTGACGGCAGGCCAGTGTCTCCGCGATAGAATTCGATATGCGAATGTTTGTAGCAGGCGATTGAGCCTCCAGGTCCGCCGATATTTCCAATTCGCACGCGTCCGCCTTCATTACTTAGCTTGAAGTTGGCGATGTGAAATACAGCGAGGGTGACGTCGGTAAGATTGCCGAGTCGGGGATAGTAAAACGTGACCGCCGCATCGGTGGGAGTGGGCGCGTTGCTATGTGAAGTGAAGCCGCTCGGAACATAGAGGTCCGTGTCGCCGGTGCCATTCGCGCTACCGTAGAGGTGCATGGCATAAGAGAGATGTCCGCGCCGCATTTTTCCATCGTCACCGATCAAGTCTCCCCGATATAAAGGATACTGGTTTGCCAATCCTACCGGCTCAAAACCATTAGCTGCTGCTACTGCGCCCGGGCCGCCGAAGATGGCGGCGAGCATTGAGTCAGATGCTGCCATCGCCTGCGTGTAGGCAGGAGTGAGGGCATTCGAGGGAATGTGTTTTGCCATTTCCGCTCCGGTGCGTATGAAATAAACTACCGGCATGGTGCGAATCACATCAACCGCAATAGCCCATGTCTGTTTTTTTACTGAGCCCGGCCCCCAGGTTTGCGTAATTGAACTCACGTAATCCTTCACATAACCGAAGCTGATCGTTCTCCCGGAGATATCGCCGATGGTGTCGATTGAAGCATCATTCGTGTACTTAAGATTAATGACGAGGCCGTTGCGATCTCTGATCTGACTGCAATGAAACTCGCCGTTCCCAAAAGCAGCAAACGTGTACACCGTTCCCTCGCCAGTGGTTAACAATTTGGCGTAGCCCTTATCTTCCAGCCGCATGCTTGAATTCCCTTTTGCTTCAAACTGGCGCCGACCTCTTACCCGAGCCAAATCTATGAACTCGGCGCGTGCTCCATCTTTTGGCATAACCATTAAAATGTATTTGCCGACGCGTTCGTTGTAGTAAAGAGACTGGAATAGAGGAAACTGAAACTGATCCATCGAATAAGTGATTGAAAGGTCAACGGCTCCTCTAATGTGATCCGGCAAACTAAGCAGCGGAAGACCTGCGTCGTCGAGATTCCAACGGTAAGTCAAAATCGAATTGCTTGCCGAATCTGTTTCAACATTTGCCCTTACTACGGCCGCGCTCGCTGAAAGAAACGGCTGGCCTGTCTCAGCAATCACCACCATCGCAGCGACAACCAGTGCGGAAATCAAGAAGCAATGAGAAACGACGGATAGTTGGGTTGGGTGGATAGTCCGCATCTAGAGTAGCTCCGTGTACAGTGAGAGGTCGCGTGGCTTCGCAAAGCGAAGTGGGCAAGACTTGGGTGTAAGAAGGACGTCGATCCGCGGAGCGTTAAGGACAACTTCGCGGGCAACTTCGATCACGTAAGCGGCGTTGTGTAAGACTTGATTCGTTCGGCTTGGGTTGAGGCGCCGCTTTTAAGAGTTTCCAGAAGCAGGGCTGATTCTGGGTATACTGAGAGTTAACTTTCTTTCCCGCCGGTGACGATTGAACTACATCGTCGTCGCGATTATCCGCTTGGCCTTGGCAATCACTGTGCCGACAAGTAGTCAAATCCACTTCCGACTCCAAACCTCTTGTTCCGGCCCGCATCGTAACTGCATGGCACGAATCGTGCGCTGTGTAGCCCGCGCGCCGTTACAGGCCCGTCGGTCTCTAAAGTTGCGGTTTTTGGCCGGGGCAAAAAGTTGGTGATTGGCTTTTCACCACACCTTGCCGGACGCGTCAATAATTACATAGCTCCTTAAGCAAGAATTGCATCGCTGCCTGATGCCTGGAGTTACAGTACTCGCGCCACACACTGGTCAGTGGACGGGAGTTCCAATCGGTGTCGTCCGGAGAAACTAATGATCACCATTCTTCTTGTTGACCACGCTATTGAAAATGCGCATAGCGTGCGCGAGCTCTTAGCAGCATCAGACGCAAGCAATTTCAGGCTGGATCGCGTTCGTAGTTATCGTGAGATCTTGAAAGGATTTCGCAGTAAGGCTTATGACGTTTGCCTAATCGACTCAGGATTTGGGAATGGACTCAAACTTTTCGGTCAGGCTCGGGGCGTGGGTTGCACGGCTCCGATAGTGCTGGTCACCGCAAACAATGCCGGCGAGGTTCTTGAAGCAATACGAAGCGGCGTTGCGGATTGCCTGGTTCGGGACCAACTTGATGCCCCCCGCATCGAACGCGCCATCTGTTCCGTTGTCGAACAGGCACGGGGAGCCAACTTGCAGATTGAACGTGAACGCCGGTATCTGGCGCTCCTCGATAATGTCAATGCAATCATCTATACGCACGACCTCGCTGGAAACTTCACTTCCATCAACTGTGCCGGCGAGCGACTGATCGGCTACTCGCAGCAGGAGATTTTGGGGTTGCACGTTTCGCAGCTGGTTGAGCCGGGATATCGCACGCGAGTTCGGAAGATGATCGAGCGAACTCTGGATGCTCAAGTAAAGATAGTTGAGAAGGTTGAATTCTTGACGAAGCAAGGCCACAACGTAAAGGTCGCGATGGCTGTTCATCCAATTTACAAGGAGGGAAAAGCAACAGAGATTCAAGGGATAGTTACCACCCTACATGGATTGCCGGTCTTCTGGCCACGGGAGGCTCGAAACTTCTTGGGAAGCGGGCCTGAAAGACGCGCTCGGCCAACCACAGCAAGCCAATTCATTTACAATTCCGAGCCGCAGGAAGCTCCCGTTGCAAGCAGAGACCGGGACAAGTCGGTTGCACTTGTCAATTGAGCCCACTGGCACGATCTGTGCGCTATGACCGGCGGGGCTAACTTAGAGCTCTAAAAAGAACTGGTCTGCGGCGGAAGTGCGCGGTGAATCCACCCGTTGTGTTCTTTATTGGCCCGTTTCGCAGTCCGCCGAGTGTGAATCTGTCGCAGCCAAATATCGCCCTGGCTGACTCTTTCTTCCGCAACTACACTCGGTCGCTACCACTCCCGGTTCTGATGCACAAATTGTCCACCACTTTCAAATTTCCACAAGCCTAACTTACATGATTGAAGCACGGACGCCATCGATGTTTCTGTCGTCGAGCTTTCAGCAGGAGGCTGGCCAGCCTATTCCGTCCGCCTTAGGCGAAGCCGCCGACCAGGCCGCGGATCGTCGCATTTTGATCGTAGATGACGAGGCCGGTGTGCGGGAAATGTTTGCCGAATACTTGCGCGAAAGTTTTGAGTGCAAGACGGCTGCTTCAGCCGAAGAGGCGTTGGTCGAACTCGCGGCCCAGCCCTATGCCCTGGTGATCTCCGACGTGATGATGCCCGGACGAAACGGGGTTGAGCTCTTGCGAGAAATAAATTTGCGGTACCGCGACACCGCGGTGATCATGGTTTCCGGAGTAGATCGGCCACAGCGAGTCAGGGATGCGTTGCGTGTTGGAGCATTCGATTACCTGATTAAACCATGCGAGTTGGGCGTGCTGACCCTCTCAGTCGAACGCACGCTCGAGCGCCGCTCTCTGCAGCGCACTGCCAGAATCTACAAGGACCATCTGGAGAGCCAGAATGTTGAGCTGGCCAATCGCCAGAGAGAACTGGAACGGCTCCAGGCCCAACTCGTACACACCGAAAAGATGGCCAGCCTGGGCCAGCTCTCAGCAGGCATTGCCCATGAACTTAACAACCCGGCTGGTTTCGTTTACGGCAACATGGACCTCCTGCAGGGCTACATCTCGGAACTGGCAAAGCTCTTCGACGCTTACGACACGGCGGCTCTGCCCGAGGATGCAGCGTTGCTGGTCGATTCTCTAAAAGCTCAGATTGGTTACGAAAGGCTAATGGGCGATCTCAATTCAATTATTTCAGACTGTCGTGAAGGCGCCCAGCGAATTTGCGACGTGGTTAAGAACCTACGCCTCTTCTCCCGCCTCGACGAAGCGGAGCTCAAACGCATCAATATTCATGAAGGCATCGATTCAACCATTCGTCTGCTGTCTTCTTATTACAGCACCGGCCACATCGTGCTGCGGCGGGACTACACCGATTTGCCGCCAGTAAATTGTTACGCCGGCCAACTTAATCAGGTCTGGATGAACTTGCTCGTCAATGCCGCCCAGGCTGTTAGCGATCAAGGCGAGGTGACCATCTCAACCAGGCGCGACGGCGATTCCGTTGCCATAGCGATTAGCGATACAGGCACCGGCATACCTGAAGATGAACGGTCCAGAATTTTCGATCCGTTTTTTACCACGAAGCCCGTCGGTGAAGGCACAGGCCTTGGCCTCTCGATCTCTTACGGCATTGTCGAGCGGCACGGAGGAACGATTGCCGTCGTCAGCGAGCTTGGCACGGGCACAACCTTCACGGTCAGAATTCCTATTCGGGCCACTGAATCTGGCTGCAAATTAGAGACAACAAAGGGTTCTCCTGGAGATTAACTTATGAGGCATAAACTGCTGATTGTTGATGATGAGACTGCAAATCTGCGGCTGCTCGAGCGGCTGTTTTCCAAAGACTTCCAGTGTCTGACTGCTTCCTCGGGCCTGGAGGCGATTCGGCTTCTCGAGCAACACGACGTCGCGATTCTGATTTCGGATCAGCGCATGCCGGAGATGACGGGCCTTGAGCTGTTAAAGCGGACCGCACGTCTACGGCCACACATGGTGCGTATTCTGCTGACCGGGTACACCGACGTGGAAGCGCTTGTCGAGGCTATCAATTCCGGCCTGGTTTACATGTACATCACCAAGCCCTGGAACAACGAGGATCTGAAAATCAGGGTCAATCGCGCTTGCGAGCACTACCAAAACAACAAGAAGAGTCAAGCACTCGCGGGGGCTAACCAGCGGCTGCTCCTGAGGCTGACGGAGATAAAGCTGTGCATCGTGACCGCGTTAACCGAGATGTTGAGAATCAGAGACAAGCATGCGTATGGCCATGCCCTCAGAGTACGCAACTACGCGATGATGA